>NZ_ALVZ01000233.1 GCF_000332055.1 Xenococcus sp. PCC 7305
GGCAGAGGGCAGCGGTGAGACCCCGCGCCGCCGTCAGGCGCAAGGGAACGCTCACCAAGAGAGAGGGCAGAAGGATAAAACTACTTCTAACTTATCCCTTTAGGTTGAATTCCTCCACGTCTTTAAGTGGAACAGGGCATAGTGGTGAGTCTAATTCTCCCACTATGCCAGATACCTTCTGCCTTCTGCCTTCATTCTTCTGCCTTCGATTTAAATAACTCTTAAAGAATACTTACTGAAAAGGGAAGATACTTTTTATCTATGAATTGGGTTTTGGGCTAGATCTCCTGTGGTAACAGCCGCGCTATTTCTGGTCTCTTGAGGTAAGTAATCAGAGACTTTAGTGGGTTTAGCTTTCGGTTGCGTAATTCTTCCGCCCCAAACTAGGGGTAAGCTCAAGACCCCTAGTAGAGCAATGACTCCCGTAACGATCCAGATGGTATATCTACTAGGTCTATAGTTTCTCTGTTCGATTTGTCGATAAACCCTGTTGTAACGCAGGGCTGCTAGTCCAACAATGATTAGTCCTGCAATAATTAAACTCATCCCCAAGATTTCAGAGTTAATTTGATGTGAGGTTAGATTGTCGGTTGTTGTTTGAGACTGCCGCAAAAATAATCCGAAGCGAGCGATCGCTAAACCGAATCCAATCAAAGAAATAGAAGTACGAAGCCAAGCTAAAAAAGTTCGCTCATTAGCTTGATGTTCTCTCTGACGAAGGTTTTTAATCTGTTTTGTCATTCATTTTTGTGGTTGGTTTTCGTCTTGCTTATGTATAGCATCAGAATCATCAAGTTCAAAAGCATAGTTATAGGTTAACTGCGATTGCTCAATACTCGAAATATTTTTCTGTTTTAATGTCTTTTTAAAGCTTTCTAAATAAGCAATCCAAGGAAGTATTCTTTTATGTTAATAGCAAAATATCTTAGTGCGATCGCAAAAGGCTTGGTTGCTTTGTCGGTAGTGCTAAACTTTGATTTAGATCGGAGAATATTTTAGATCTAAAGAATTTTTATGACTATCATTGCTGGATTCATCTTTTTTAGGGATTTCCCTAACACCTAACACCCAACACCTAAAACCTTTTACTCGCAATTAACTTAATTTTGCCAAGTCGTGTGTTTTATATCATTGCTCCTACATGAATACCGAGGTTGATAAACCTCGGGGAAGTATCTACATGAATACTTAGGCAGCTTAAGGTAAATACCTAATTTCTAGGCTTAGGATTTGATTTATAGTATATAAAAAGCTTATGCCGACAAGTACACCACCGAGATACAATAAAGCAGTAATAATCATGTAACCTCCTGAGCGATCACTTTAAATCACTTAGGTTATGACTAGGAAGGATATGCCTCAGTTATGCAATGAGTAAAAATGCTTAGCTATAAAATAACTCATTGGGAAGCCTTTCAAGAGTAGAACAAAAAATCAAATGAGATAGCCTTCAATGGTCAATGCTTAGTGTATCGATGCTTAACTCCCACGGGGAAATAGTTGGGGTCGCCAAAATTATAAAGACTAATATCGGGTAACTGGCGCTGGGAGGGAACATAATTGGCATACTCGCTATTGAGTCGTATAAGTTGCGCATGAATAGAATTGGCGATCGCATCTTGTAACTCCTGAGTGCTGTTTACGGCAATGGCTAACTCAACCGCGATCGCTAAATAGGAATTGTGATCTTGATCTTGCCTAATTTCCATAACAAACTTTCCTGTTACCGAATCACTAATATCCGTTTGCTCTAAGCCAACTTGAATATTTTCAGGATAAATATTTGCTCCATAGTAGGAAAGCACAAAATTAGCGCGGCCAAAAACGTAAACAAACGGCAAAGGATAATGGGGGCTATTATCACCAGAAGCTAATTCTGCTAAAGGATTAAAGCCTTGCTCATTCAGGTAGGCCAACATTTCTTGATAGGAAATAATACCTCCAGTATCAGCAATGTGATAGCGAATCAGCGGGATGCCATTATTTCCAGAAAAGAGCAAAGTACCGTCTTGCACTTCAAAATAGCGACTTGTGGGATCGTATTGGACTAAAGTTGGTAAGCGAGATTCTCCAAAAAACTCCCGAGCGCGATCGGGATGGCTAGCAAAAAAACGACGAATGCAAATACTCAAAGCTGTTTCATTTCCCAAAACCCCGGCATCGGCTGTCCCGTAGAGTGAGGCAAAATCATAACAGGGATTAGTAGAGCCAATCCTGGCCGCGACTAAATCTCGCCATTCTTCACTAAAAACTTCTCCTGCCATCACTAATTTAATCCCATAGTTTTGCCATGGAATGCCTTTACTCAGGCCAGTATCAATAACATCTTTCAGGAAAGGAGGATAGCCGAGCAAGACAACGCGCTCAAACAGAGGGGCTAATTGCTCAATAATACGAAGGATTTCGGTTTTATTGCTACCGGGAGTGACCACCGTGAGAGGATAACCTTTGGTTGCCAAATGACGACAACAATTCGCGGTATAAATTCCGCCCACCCAAGTTCCCAAACTGAAACAAACTACGGCCAGGGTGTTTCCCTGATCTGCCTGGAAACTATTTTGAAATATTTGTTCGAATCTCGTGGCAATCTGATATTCGTCGGTAATAAAACGAGGCCAGAATGTAGGTTGTCCCGTAGAACCTGAAGATACGGCAATCAGATCGCAACTGGCTATTTCCCCTTCATAACAGCGATCGCCTAAAGGATAAGCCCGAATGTAATTTTCTTTATCGATTAAAGGTAAGGACTGAAAATCTGCAATAGTTTTAATCTCTTGAGGATTTATCTGATGTGCTTCGAGGAATTTTTGATAAGCAGGAACCCGATTGCTTACTTGGTGAAATAAATTGATGATTGCCTGTTCTGGGTCAGTATTCAGAGATTTTTTCAGCTTGGTTTCTAACGGAGTGACAAATTCTTGCCAAGCATTTTGTAATCGCTGCTGTTTGCTATTTTCTCTCATAGATTTTTCTCATCGAATTTTTCCAGAATTGATAAATATGGTAGGTTTAAAAACAACAAAAAGGTTCTCAAAATCATGAGGTGCATTTTCCCGTTCCCCGTTCCCCGTTCCCCGTTCCCGAAAGCTTCAATTTGCTGTACCTCGCGAGTAAAAGAATTGCGATCAATCATTTTAAATTGTGTCTGCAAATATCATTAGTCAACAACAAAAAGCTGCTATCTATTTAGGTTGTGCAGTCTGGTCTTACAAAGGCTGGCTAGGTAATTTGTATCCTGCTAAAACTAAGCCTAGCGAATTTCTTCGTCTCTATAGTGATAAATTTGCCACCGTCGAAGGCAATACTACCTTTTATGCGGTTCCCCAACCAAAAACCGTAGCGAAATGGGTTGAACAGACCCCAACTGAATTTAGGTTTTGTCCCAAATTTCCTAAAGAAGTTACTCATCAGGGTTTATTGGAGCAAAATATAGCTAAAGCTCAGGACTTTTTGACGATCATGCAAGGATTGGGAAAAGGCTTAGGCATTGTGTTTGCTCAGCTACTACCTAGTTATAGTCCTTATTATTTCGATGATTTGAGGCGATTTTTGGTTACATGTTCCCAAAAAGATTTATCTCTTGCGGTAGAAGTTCGTCACCCAGGATGGTTTCAAGAAGTTAGTGCCAATCGATTGAACCAGATGTTGAGGGAGTTAAATATTACCAGGGTGCTCCTCGATACTCGTCCAATTTATAATTCTCCAGGCGATCCTCAGGCTAGTTCTTCTCGTCGTAAACCTAATCTTCCGGTGCAGCCAATTGTTACCAGCGATCGCGCATTGGTGAGATTTATTAGCCATCCTGAAAGAAAATACAATGAAATCTATCTAAAAGAATGGGTAGATCAAGTTGAGGGCTGGGTTGAACAAGGTAAAACCGTATATTTCTTTGTCCATTGCCCAATTGAAGAGCGATCGCCTGAGACGGCTGATTACTTTCAGGATTTACTCGAACAACGAGGTCTTACAACTGTTAAGACAACTAGCAAGCATCAGCCAGATAATCCGACCCAACTAAGTTTGTTTTGAGCGTAAAATATGTTTTCAAAATCGGATCGAACATCAGCCTCAACCGCCGAAGATAACAGCATCAGGTATCTCGTAACGCTCCTGACCAATGCGAATAATGCTCAAATCTCCTTGCTCTTCAACCTCAAATTCTCCAGGGTCTGCTTGACTGGCATCATATCCAGTGGCCTTGCCATCCTCGAAGAAGATCGTACGAGTTTGCCCATCTAGTTTTGTTATAGTAACGAGGCCAGTTCCATTACCTTCTCTTTTGACTCCAAAAAAACAAGAGCCAGTTGGTTGCTCAGAAGTCATAGCACAGGGAATATTTCCTGTGGCGTTATATTCAGTGCCTTCTACTAGAGCATCATTGTCGTAGCTATCTTCGGCTTCAGTAATAATCATTTCAAGACGGTAGTTGGCGACCTCATTGCGACGAGCTGCATTTCGCATCATGTAGACTCGAACTTTATAATCACCGCTTTTTTCGAGAATCCCTTCGTACTGATTTTCTCTGATAGAGCCATTGAACATTGCTACTTCATCTTCCCCAGGCATGAGGATGTTGAAGTAATTGCTAAGATTATCCGTCGCCATGCTGATGTTCATATATTGTCCTTCACTGGCACCCAAAACATAATCGACTATTTCATAACCAGTAATTGAACTCTCTGCGATCGCACTGCTGGCCCCTGGTTGAAACTGAACTCGTTCTTGGCGGATATCGGTTTGTCCCAAAGCTGGGGCGAAATTTGTCACTGTTGCCGTCGTTAAAGCAGCAATCAATACGGCAGAAAAAATTCTTCTCATTCTTCTTTATTACTAATTTTCGAAATCAAGATTAATCATAATGTTCTAAATGGCATTTTATCAAGCGATCGCAGAATGAAAGAATAAGCTTAATAGTCTTCAGATATCGAGATTTTACTTATATTGAGACTAGAAACTTATATTGAGACTAGAACTTTTCAGCGATCTCGCGAAGCGAGGCACTGCGCGATCGCAAAACATAAAAGCTTGCTCTGCCGTGCATCCCAGTTTATTGTTAACTCGTGAGTTTTTTCCATCAACAAGTAAGTGTTCTAAACTTTGATTCTCTAAACCACAAGACTAAACACAGCCTAAATTAATCAACATGGGCTAGAACTCCTATCATTCAATACTTACAGCCCAAATAGATAGGTCTATTCAATTTTGAAAATAATTTGAGAGGTTGAAGTTCAATAATACGGAGGTTTTTTTGAACAAAATAAATCTAACTTTGCTAAAATTTGCATCTGAAACAAATAAGTAATAACAATTTATATTTCTCAACAAGTTAATGTCTTCACTCAAAAAGTTTTAGGATTAATACCGTAGCTAATACATCAAATACTCAACAAAAATTTATGGATATCATTACTACAGCTATTATTGCTGCTTTAGCTGCTTTGAGTAAGGATGCTATCTATGACAGTTACAATGCTCTCAAATCTGCTTTGAAGAAAAAATTTAGTTCTGAAAGCGCAGTTATTAATGCAGTTGAGGAATTAGAAAAAAATCCAAATTCTAAAGGTCGTCAAGCTACCTTACAAGAGGAAATTGAAATCACCAAAGCTAATGATGATGCTGAAATTGTTCAATTAGCACAAGATTTACTCAATAAATTACAAAACCAACCTTGTGGGCAAAAGATTATCAATCAAACTCAGACCAACATAGCGAGAGAAAATACTGTAAGTGGAGATTTTAACTTTTCGCCAATTCAAGAAGGTTTCAAGAAATCTTAAGCAATAGTTCAGTCATGAATCAGCTGAATCCAGAGTATAAATACCAAAAACAAGAGAATATCGTCAAAGATACTACGATTGGACGTGACTTGACTTTTGCTTCTCAGCAGATTGAAACTTACATCGAGACTCAAATAATAGAGATTTCGGCTGAAAAAGTCACTCAGAAAGAATTAAATAAATCATCTCCCTATAAAGGACTTAAAAGATTCAACCAAAGTGATCGCGAATACTTTTTTGGTCGTGATACACTCCTTGCTAAATTATTCAACGCAGTAAATAAAAGTAGCTTTACATTAGTCTTTGGTGCTTCTGGAAGTGGTAAATCATCATTAATCCGTGCTGGATTAATTCCTGAATTCAAAAAATCACTTCAATCACAAGAGTTATATGATTTTATTTTTACTCCTAATCAAGATCCTTTTGAGTCTCTATATGGTTGCTTGCTCAGTGAAGAAAAAGATTATCATTTCAGTGCTTCAGATGTTGAATTTGTTAGACAAGGAAAACCTAATACACTTTCTAAATTAGTAAGTAAATTGACTCAAGATAAAAAGCGATCACTTTTTTTTATTGATCAGTTCGAGCAATTATTTATTGATACAGATGAAAAAAAACGTCAGAATTTCATTGGAGAAATTGTTCGGATTGCCAAAAAAGAGGAGAGTTCTGTCAGAATTATCCTAGCAATGCGGTCTGACTTCTTAGAACAGTTGAGTTTCTATCCAACTTTGGGTGCGTTAGCCAATCAATATAATATGCATCTGGTTACTCCAATGTATTCTGATGAAATAAGACAAGCTATCGAGCAGCCAGCAGCTAAACATGGAGTAGTCTTTGAACCAGCACTAGTCGAACAAATCATTAAAGAAGTAGAAGGGCAAAGCGGTTATCTTCCTTTGTTACAACACACTCTAGATTTACTTTGGGATAAAGAGTGTACAACTAAGTCTTTCGATGGTCGTTTATATATTGAAAACCGTGTTTTGAATAAAGTAAATTATGCAGTTCTAGGTGGAGTAAGGGGTTCACTGCAAAATTATGTTGATGATATCTTCAAAAATATATGTAAAGAAAACAGAGATGGAGAATTAGTAACTAAGCAAATATTGTCGAAGTTAGTAAATATTGTTGAATCCGATTCGGGAACTAGAGTAGTTAGTAGGCGAGCTTATCATTATGAATTTGTCGGGGAATCGGTAAAAAAGATTCTCCAGATATTTATTAATAAAAATTTACTAGTCAGCAACTATGAGTATTTAAGCGAAGAAAAACCACTTAGTCAGGAAAGTAAAAAACAGAAACAAAACGCTACGGTTGAGATAGCTCATGAAATTCTACTTTCATCTTGGGATCAACTAAAACGTTGGCTAGAAGTAGAAAAAGAAGCGATTATTATCAAAAATTGGTTAGCTGATGAAACAAGAAGATGGTCAAAAATTTTAGCAGAGAATAAATCTAAAGCTAATGATGAACTTTTGAAGGGATCTAGATTAGGACAGATAGAAAAATTTCAAGAGGAAAATGCTTTTGAAAAATTAGGAGGTTTATCTCAACAAGAAAAAAAGTTCGTTGATGCCAGTATTGAATGGCGCAAGCGAGAAGCCAAACTCACCAAACTTCGTGAAGGATTAATCATTGGTGCTTCAATTACTATTTCAATATTTGCCGGTATTGCTATCAGGCAATTACACAAGTCGAGAATTAATGAAATTAATGCTATTAGTAACTCTGCTGAAACACTTTTAACAACGAACCAAGAACTTGAAGCACTGGTAACTCAACTCGAAGCAGGAAAAATAATTAAAAAATCTATATTTAGCGCAGATACGAAAACTGAAATCAAATTTTTAGGAATATTGCAAAATATTTTTTACCAAATCAGTGAATTTAATCGCTTAGAAAGACATGGCGCCGATGTCATAGGAGTTCGATTTAGTCCAGATGGCAAAATAATTGCTTCTATAAGTTTAGATAGAACAGTTAAACTCTGGAATCTACGAGGAGAATTGCTCAGCTCTTTTCCATTTCATAATTTTAGTACCAATAGCTTAACATTTAGTCCAGATAGCACACAGATACTGATAGGGGATTCAAACGGAAAAGTTAATATTTGGAGTTTACAAGGAAATCTTATCCGTACTCTTAATGGTCATGGCGATAGAGTTAGCTATGTATTGTACAGTTCTAATGGTAAGACTATTGCTTCTGCAAGCAGTGATAAAACCATTAAGCTTTGGAATTCAGAAGGAAAACTGCTTCATACTCTTACTGGTCATACAGCGAGTATAAGCAGCTTAATATTTAGCCCAAATGGGCAAATTATTGCTTCAGGAAGTTTTGACGATACTCTAAAACTTTGGAATCTTAAAGGGGAATTAATTCACAGTTTTGATAAATATTCTGAGCATATTAAAAAAATATCCTTTACTCCTAATTCCCAAAATATTATTTCTATAAGTGCAGATAAAAAGATCAAAATATGGAATATTCAAAGAGAAAGTATTGCAGGATTTAATTTGAATACTGACTATAGTGACAATCTATTATTTACTAATGATGGTCGAGTTAGAGATGTAGACACACAAGATAAAAAAGAGCTAAGAAATAAAAGCTTTAAATCCATATCTAAGGTGCCTAGTATCCTTTCTGATAATGTTACTTATGATAAACTAAAGAAATTAGAGAGTAACATTAGAGAAAAAATTATTATTAGCTCCGATAGGAAAATAATTGCTTCGACAAACATAAAAGACAAAAATATTAGACTTTGGAATATAAAAGGAGGGTTACTTCATACTTTAGCTGGGCATACAGACATTATTTTGCGTATCAAATTTAGTCCTGATGGAAAAACTCTAGTTTCTTCTAGCTTAGATAGAACAATACGACTATGGGACTTAGAAGGTAAGTTACTTAATACTATGTATGGCCATCAAGATCATATTTGGGATGTAGAATTTAGCCCCGATGGAAAAATCCTTGCTTCTTCTAGTAGAGATAAAACAGTAAAGCTCTGGCATCTTCAACAAGAACTACTTCCTGCTTTAAAAAGTCATACTAGTTTTGTCACTAGCCTAGCATTTAGTCCTGATGGAAAAACTATTGCCTCTGCAAGTGTTGATAAGACAATTAAGCTGTGGAATCTTCAAGGAAAACTTTTATCTACTTTCTATGGGCATAAAAGTTCGGTGGGAAGTGTAGTATTTAGTCCCGATGGAAAAACTATTGCTTCTGCAAGTGCTGATAAGACAATTAAGCTGTGGAATCTTCAAGGAAAACTTTTATCTACTTTCTATGGTCACAGAAGTAATATTCTTGGTTTAGCATTTAGTCCTGATGGAAAAACTATTGCTTCTGCAAGTGCTGATAAGACAATTAAGCTGTGGAATCTTCAGGGAAAAGTAGTCCATACATTAAATGATCATATTAAAACTGTTGAAGATGTTGCATTTAGTCCAGACGGTGAAATTCTTGCCTCAGCTAGTTGGGATGGTACTATCAAATTTTGGAATCTGAAGCCAGAGGAAAAACCAGTTCATCCTATCAATACGATCCAAGGTCATACCAAAGGAGTTAAAAGCGTAGCATTTAGTCCTAATGGGAAAATAGTTGCTTCAGCTAGTGACGATGAAACAGTAAAACTTTGGAGTTTACAAGGGGAATTAATTCACACTCTTAAAGGACATATTTATCCTGTGACTAGCGTAGCATTTAGTCCAGATGGGAAAAACCTTGCTTCTTCAAGTAATGATGGGACAGTAAAGTTTTGGAATTTAGAAGGTGAATTTATCTTTACTCTCAAAGGTCACGATAAACTTGTCAACAGCGTAGTATTTAGTCCAGATGGGAAAAACCTTGCTTCAGCTAGTCTTGACAAAACAGTTCGGATTTGGAGTTTGAAATTGAATGATTCAAATAATATACTTTCGCTTGGTTGTGACTGGATTCTTCACTACTTAACTTACAACCCTAACGTTAGTAAAGTAGATCGCAAACTATGTGAGAGCTTTAAAAACAACTATTAATTCTTCGTTATTCACTTTTCAGGGAATTTTTTTCAGCTTTTTTATTTCACTCCCGATAATAGAGAAAAATCGACCATTCAATCAGCACTGATAAGAAGACCGCAGATAGCGTAGAAAATAGGTTCCATTCAGAGCAATATCACCTACTTTGAAATGCCCCAAAATTACCAATATTGTTGCTTATCCGAAAATACTCTCTTTTTGACGCTCCCACCGGTAAACCACATAAGAGTATTAATTTCATGTTTCAAGGACAACTGTAATCGGGAAATGATCTGAGAATCCGTCTTCATCAAAGTTACGTGATGGCCTCCCAAAGCGACGGGGAGCACTGGCCGATCCTTGAATTTCATCAGGACGAAAAATAGCAACGGTTTCGCGACGAATTTAAATGGGACTATTACTTAGAAGCATGCCTTGAGAAACAAGAAATTGATCTAGCATGTTCCAATCCGAACCAAAGCGAAAAGTTCCGGGATTCTCCTGGCTCATCAGAGGCCACATCAGATTACTCAAACAAAGTTAAAGTAATCCTCGATAGCGAATAAATAGTAGAATAACTGCCCAGGAGCCTAGGGCTACTTTGATTCCTACTAGTATATTGAGCAAGGGAATAGCGCCACCACTAAAAAGTGCCCCTAATTGACCCAAAGGCAATTCAATCCCCATCAGAGTTATCACGGCCAATAAGATAAAAATCAGAACAGATACTTTTTCCCAAGTGGCCGCATGCCATTTTTTATAAGTTTGCTCCATCCAGACTGATGAAGAGGTGATCGCAATCAAACCGATCGCAGTTCCCCCAGCAACTCCAGCCGCGAAACCGCCCCCAGGACTCAGATGACCACGAATAGCAAGCTCAATACTCACCAATGCCGCAATGGTTGCACCCAAGCGAGCAAGCACCATAGAGGGTTCATCACTAAATTGGTAAACCATTGTGGTGGGTTGTTCATTGGAAAGGAGAAATCCCACTCCTAAAACCGCGATCGAAAATACTACTACTTCGAAAATAGTGTCATAGAGACGATTGCGAAAAATAATCCCAGAAACCGCATTGGGAACTCCAGCATCTTCTACTATCGAACCAACAATCGAAAATTCTTCCCATTCTGCTGTGGGATTAGGCATGATCAACATTTTAATAAATAATGCGATTCCCGCCACAATATAAACCCATTTCATTAATGTTTTTCCTCCAAGCTTGATATGTTGATATAGTTTAGAGAAGTTTCTGCTGAAGTTAACTCCGTTTGTAAAATCTCAAACAGACGATGCACTCTAACTTTTGTTTGATAGTTAGTTTTTGTTTGATAACTAATTTTATTATTCGGTGCTAATTCTGTGTTGTTAGTACAGATAGCATGGACTTCTTTAGCTGCTAATGCCTGTTCTAAAGCTTGTGAATTAGAATATTCCACCAATTCTAGACGTAAATGATGCTTTTGCATAACTGTTTTCAAGCTAGCTATGATTTCTGGGAAACAATCTTCCGATATTGTTTGCTCCTCTTGTACAATTCCCAAACGCATCACAAAGGAGGAACGAACTGCAATGACATAGAGCGTAACGGCCAACATAGTACCGACCAAAGCTTCGGTTAAAGCCACATCTGCTCCGCCCAATACTGCATAGACTAATGCGGCCACTGCACCTAATATACCTCTAAGAATTAAGGCGTTATAGGGGTTGGTTTCAAACAGCAAAATTGCAGCGGTTAAAGGTAGCAAAGCTACTATGACGTAAATATATTTATCAATCATTATCTTTTTTTGAGATTTACCTAATACCTAATACCTAATACCTTTCACTGTTCATCAGAACTTGAGCAGTATGCCAACACATAACCCAATACAGTATTCCAAATTGCTAGGGTAATAATTGCTAAAAGTAATAATGGCCATTCATTAGGTATACGAAGGAGCAATCCTATAACAATAATCATCGAGCCCAAAGTGTCTGATACCGAAAGACTGTGCAGTTTAAACAACACAGATCGGTTTCCTATCAGAGGCAATGTTCCCCAAAACCAAAAAATTATGCCGACCACAATGCAGCTATAACTTAAAATTTCAATCATATTTCGTTAATCCTTTTGAGTAAATGAGCGAGTAACATTAATCCTGCTTCACCGACACTAAGGATAATGACGGCAACGACGCCAATTGACCAATCATCACGTAAGACCGAAATAAATAGCATAATAATCGAGGTTTTGGTAGCAATACTGGCAAATGCGAGCATTTTTTGCCAAATATCACCATCTTGCCAAGCTTCATAAATAGGGATTAGTAAAGCCAAAATCATGGCGATCAAAATTGAGTCCATCATTATTTTCTGTTCTTTTTCCTTTTCACTCTATGAACCTGATACCAACCTTGTTCCTGATACTTTAAGACAATTGTTTTGGGCGTAAAAGTAATCAGAAATATATCGAGAAAAATTAGTCCAGGAGTTCTTCTCGGTTTAACTCTTTCTGAGACTATATCTTCTTCATTATGAGGACGCACCATAATTTCGACCGCTTCGACAAAAGCCTGGGGAATCGCCATCATAATTTCACAAAAAGTTTGTAGCCAATCCTTGAGCGGTGCCGATTTGAGATAGCTACGGGGTAATAAAAACGCGATTGCAACTCCAATAGCAATATTGCCCACACTAAAATCAGCCGTCAGCAAAAACCAAATTACCAGTCGCAATATCAGATCAAGATAGCCAATCATGCTGCCCACACCATCCAAAAAATTAAGATAAACATCAAACTCATCATGCCAATTAGATGATCAAATTTTTCGCTAACTCGCGAGATTTTAAGTAGCGATCGCTTAAAAATCAACAAGTACATAATCCAACCAACTCCTATGGTTATCAAAGGTTTGACAATATTTTTGAAACTGTAAGCTTCGTAATAAAATCCATTGGCAGCAATCAATCCCCCCAGTAAAACAATCATTGCTAACCAAAAACCAGGTGAGAGCTTTTTCTCTTCCTTAGTCTTGACTATTTTTTGATGAGGTAAAAAGATAAATTTGGCAAAGGAAATAGCCGTTCCCAAAGCAGCAATATTCATTGCAATAACTTGCCAAGGCAAGAAATTTTTACTAGTCAAAACCTTGGCACCAAAGCCTGACAATAAAGGAAAACCAGAGATCGAAAAACTAGCGATCGCTAAAGCTAGCCAAATCTGATTACTAAGAGGCTGATATTGCAATTCCTTAAAATTACGACTGGGCAAAACTCCGGCAATTAAAAACAAAGCTGACTTAACTAATCCATGAGTTAAAGCGTAAAATCCTCCCACCACTGGTGCCGCGAGCACAAAACCTAACTGAGAAATGGTATGAAAAGCCAACATACGCTTGGTATCTTTTTCCCATACGGCATAACCCACCCCTAAAACCGCTGTCGCCACGCCAAAAAACCTGACAATCGGATCAAGTTCTTCTAGCATCAGCGCAAAACGCACTAAAGGAAACACTCCTGCTTTGACCACCACTCCCGACAACATTGCTGAGACTGGACTTTCTGATTCCGAGTGAGTTAACGGTAACCATAAACCTGAGAAGAAAATACCTCCTTTGACGAGCAATGCCAGAATAATTAGCGCGATCGCCTCTGGAGGAGCACCTCGCAAACCAGCATAATTAAAAGAGTGATGAGCTTGATAAACCAAAATTGCTCCTACCAAATAAAACAGCATCGCTGTATTACTCACAAACAGATAGCGCAACCCAACCCAAATTGATTTATCGGTTCGAGGATAGGCAATCAGCAAAAATGCCGCAACACTAATAACTTCTAATGCCACATACAAACTAATCAAATCAGCGCAGATAAAACTCGCATTCACGCTGCCATGCAAGATTATCGTCTGCATATAAAAAAAGCTTGTTTTTTGCGTAGACCAACAATAGAGAATAACTGCTGCGGTGACTAAAGCATTAGTCAGGATAAAAAAGCCACTCAATTGGTCGATTACCAAGGTAACCCCAAAATTATCTAGTAGCTGAATATTTAAAGGTGCAGACTCAACAAACGCCTGATATGCATAAACAGCAGAAACTATTGTTATACCTAAAGCCAGCCAGCGATCCAGCTTGGGAAATAGATAAATAACAAATCCCACAAAAAAAGGTAGGGCAATCCAGGCGATCGTAAAGTTGGTCATATAGTATTAATTAATTATCCCGGCGTTGATTAAGTCCAAATATCCAATCATACTTTTACCATCCAAAAGACTAAAATTAGCATCAGACTCATTCCCCCAATCAAATGATCGAATTTTTCGATCTCACGAGGCAATTTAAAAACTATTTTATTAAAAACCAAAAGATAGATTAACCAACCTATAGCGATCGTCACCAGGGGCTTAAAAATATTAGCTATGGTATAGGCCTGGTAATAGAATCCATTGGCCGCAACCAATCCCCCCAGTAAGATTGTCATTGCCCACCAAAACCCGGCTTGTGGCTTGGCGTTTTCTCCGTCTCCCTTTAGTTGAGAGGGCGAAGTCCGGTGAGAGATAAAAATAAATTTGGCGAAAATGATCGTTGTTCCGATAGTTGCCAGATTCATGGCAATAACCTGCCAAGGAAATAGGTTTTTCGTCGTCAAAATCTTGGCGCCAAAACCCGACAGTAAAGGAAAGCCTGAAATCGAAAAACTTGCTATCACTAGGGCTATCCAGACAGCATTACCAACTGGGCGATGTTGCAGTTCCTTAAAGTTGCGACTTGGCAAATTGCCGGCTATTAGAAAAAGCGCGGATTTAACCAATCCATGAGTTAGAGCATAAAATCCTCCTACTTCTGGTGCGGCGAGGATAAACCCCAATTGAGAAATAGTGCTAAAGGCCAAAGTTCGTTTGGTATCCTTTTCAAAAATGGCCCCCAACACCCCTAAAAGTGCAGTGGTAACGCCGAAGATACGAATAATAGGTTCGATTTCTTCTACCATCAAGGCATAACGCACGAGGGGACAAACTGCCGCTTTGACCACGACCCCCGAAAGCATTGCCGAAACTGGCGATTGGGATTCGGAATGAGTTAGAGGCAACCATAAACCCGAGACGAAAATACCCCCTTTGACCAGCAGTGCCATAATAATCAAAGCAACTGCTTCTGGTGGAGAACCGCGCAAACCTTGAAAGTTAAAGGAGTGATGAGCCTGATACACAAGTACTGCACCCACGAGATAAAAGAGCATTGCTGTGTTGCTCACAAACAGATAGCGCAAGCCAACCCAAATTGACTTATCTGTTCGAGGATAGGTAATTAGTAAAAATGCGGCAACACTGATTATTTCTAGAGCTACATACAAACTAATCAAGTCTGCACAGATAAAACTAGCGTTAACGCTGCCATGCAGAATAATCATCTGCATATAGAAAAAACTCGTTCTCTCGGTAGACCAACAATAGAGAACAACTGCCGCGGTGACTAAAGCATTAGTCAGGATAAAAAAGCCACTTAATTGGTCGATTACTAGAGTAACCCCAAAATTATCTAGTAGCTGAATATCTAATGGTGCTGGGGCAACAAATACTAGATAGGCATAAACAGCAGAAACTATTGTTATACCTAAAGCCAGCCAGCGATCTAGTTTGGGCAGCAGATAAATAACAAATCCCACAAAAAAGGGCAAGGCAATCCAGGCGATCGTAATCTCAGTCATGGCGTATTGCTTTCTTCGATCGCACTAATTTCTAGAGTTGGATTATCTTTCGCTAGTTTCATAACCCCGACTAACATCAAAGCTTGAATAGAAAACCCAATTACAATTGCCGTTAAGATAACAGCCTGAGGAACAGGATCAGAGTAGGTAACATCTTCAGCCTGAGCCAAAATAGGGGTGTATAACCCTTCTCTTGAGGCAATTAATACGTAGTAAGCAATGACTCCCGTACTCATGACGTCCATTGAGATTGTTTTCATCACCAAGTTTTTCTTAAAGATAATGCCAAAAAATCCTAATAAAATAGTGGCAAAGACAAAAGCTTCTAACATAAATCAGTTATCCCCATTCGAGGACCTAGTCAGTTATTAGTTATCAGTAGGAGATAGTCAGTTATAGCGACGTTAAAGACTATTTTTTAGGAGAAATAGCATCGGAACAATCAAAACAGTGCGTAATACTAACTGAGAAGCAAATTGCAAAGCTCTTTCATTAGTAACTTCTGCCGTAACTAGTTGATTATTAGATTTTTTATTAGTGCTGGGAACTAGAAAAATGATGGTTATGGCATACAAAATGAAATAAAGCCACACCAAAGAATTATGATCTGAAAGTAAGTAATTCATGATTTATACTCAATTAGAATTGTTTTGGAGGACTGAGCACTGAGTCAGGATAAATACTCAATGCTCAACACTTAAGGCTCAATTTTTAACTTCTAAAGCTAGATCCGAATTTTCTGCGACTTCTTCTACTACTTCGCCTTCTTGTTGGAAAGCAAAACGTAGTAAAGGAGGTGCTACAAAGGTTGTCAAAATTACCATGATAATAATGGCTGCTTGTAAAGGCTTATCCAAAACGCCGCTAGCAGCACCAATGCCTGCAAAAACTAGGCCAACCTCTCCCCGAGGAATCATGCCAATACCAATTGCTAAACGATTGATTTTCTCTTTGCCCCAGATGGCCCAACCAGTGATAATTTTGCCGATGATAGCTACGACAACTAAAAAAGCAGCAATAACCAATCCTTCGCGATTATCTGCACTAGCAGGATTAAGAACACTAAGGTCTACTCTTGCTCCTACTGAGACAAAGAATATGGGAACTAAAATATCGGCAATGGGGATGATTTGTTGATCCAGTTCTTTTCGTTTGTCTGTTTCATCTAAAACTAAACCAGCCGCAAAAGCACCTAATATTGCCTCTAAATGAATCGCATTCGCTAAAAACGCCATGGAAAGAGCAAATATTAAAGCGGGAATAACCAACTTCCCTCTAGTTTGTAACTTTTCTGCGATCGCAACGAAACTTTTATTAAAGAATTTACCTAAAAATATTGAACCCAACAAGAAAGCTGTGGCACTAATAATTAAGTAAACTAAATTGACGATATCGACATCTCCAGTTTTTGCCAAACTAGCAACTACCGCTAAAACAATGATACCGAGAACATCATCAATAACCGCCGCCCCAACAATAATTTGTCCTTCTGTAGATTTGAGTTGTCCTAATTCTGAAAGAACTTTGGAGGTAATCCCAATACTAGTAGCGGTCAGAGCTGCACCAGCAAATACTGCGGGGATAGTTGGCATACCAAAGATTAACATCAGTCCTGCTGTGCCCGCGATAAAGGGAGCGACTACCCCGACTACTGCAACGATCGCAGCTCGGGAGCCCACTTTTTGTAATTCTCTCAAATCGGATTCCAAGCCGATTTCAAACAAGAGAACAATGACCCCAAGCTCTGCTAGGACGGAAATAACCTCGCTCTGAGTGCTAAATACTGACCCAACAGCTTCAGGAGTCAAGCCGCCAACTTGTTGCAGAATAGTCATCACAACCGAATCACTAGCCGTTGCCCCTGTTTCAGGAAAAACTAATAAATGTAATGCCGAAACCCCGACGACTACACCAGCAACCAATTCACCCAGTACTGGAGGTAAATCAACTAACTTGGAGAGTTCTCCTCCCAATTTACTTGCTAGATAGATAAAAACAAGACTTAATAAAACTCCAGCCAACACCAGGGATGTGCTTTCCGAGCTGGGCTCGGTGGCAAGCAATGGTGAGCCCACAACAAAATCAGGAATTAATCCACTATGAAATATTGATGCTAAATTTATCATGGTGATTTTTTATTCAGTTACAGAATTATTAATTAGCTTTGAACCTTTAGTTATCCAATTGCTTGGGGACTAATTGTGTCACGACCCAGTTCCGTAACATGCTCGTCAACATAATTGACTGCTTGTTGGAGAGCCGTAGTGCGATCGCTGACCATATGACTACTGGGCACTATTTTCATAACCCCCAACTTTCTCAGACGTTTTTCTGCCTGTCCGCTAACGCCAACAAGGAATACCTGGCGATCTTTTTCTACTGCCTCTTCAATGGCATTTTCCAGCGCCAAGGAAGAAGTTACTCCCAAAATTGGGACTTCCGATAAATCTAAAACTAATACTTGATAATCATTAATTAAATTATGTTCACGAGAAATTGCTTTTGCTACCCCAAAAATCATGGGGCCACTGAGATAGAACAAGAGAACGCGGCCATTGGCTCTTTCTAATAAATTCTTCTCTTCTGCATTAAGCTCAATTTCCTCGTCATCATAGGTAACAGCTTTAACCGAATCTGCACGGTGATTAGAAAGACGCTCAATAGTAAGGATATTGGCAACGAAAACCCCTACCCCAACAGCAACAATCAAGTCAACAAATACCGTTAGAGCAATTACTCCATACATAATAGTTGCAGCTTTGGGAGAAATTTTGTGGGCGCGTTTAAGAAAGCCCCAATCCACAATGTCGATACCTACTTTCAAAGCAATACCAGCCAAGACCGCACTGGGAATACCTGTCAAATATTGACTCAATCCTAAAACTACGACTAGCAAAACTAAAGCTCTGGTCAAACCAGATACCGCAGTTCTCCCACCAGTTTGGATGTTGACAACTGTTCCCATGGTTGCTCCAGCACCAGGCATGCCACCGAATAAACCAGAAACCAAATTCCCAATACCTTGACCGATTAATTCTTTATTCGAGTTATGTTCAGTTCGAGTTAAACTATCGGCAACCAATGAAGTTAGCAAAGCATCGATGCAACCCAACATACCTAAGACTAAAGCGTCAACTAGCATGGTTTGTATTTGAGTGGCACTGAAAGTTGGCATCTGTAAGCTAGGTAACCCAACAGAAATTTCTCCAATGGTGCGTATCTCAGAATTACCAAGGAAGAAAGTCGCAATTAACGTTCCCACAATTAGGGCTAGAAGCTGAGGCGGCAAAAATTTCTTAAGTTTACTAGGGTAAAACAAAAGAATTGCTACTGTTAAACCAGCTAAAAAAGTCTCTAATGGATTAATTCCTGCAATTAGCGTCGGTAAATTTTGGATTGTTCCGAGCACCCCACCCTTGGGACTAGACTGACCTAAAAATGGTGCAGTTTGCAGAATAATTAGAATCACCCCGATCCCGGACATGAAACCAGAGATAACCGTGTAGGGCATTAGGGTAACGTATTTGCCAAGCTTCAAAGCCCCAAAAATAATTTGAAAAACCCCAGCCAACATCACAACAGTAAATGCCATTGCCAAACCAGTTTCAGGATTGGCAGCAGTCAGACTGGCAATAACTGCGGTGAACACAACAGTCATTGGCCCTGTGGGTTCAGAAATCAGGGTAGGCGTACCGCCAAAAAGAGCAGCAAAAAAGCCAACTAAAATTGCGCCCCATAAACCAGCAGAAGCTCCTGCACCAGAGGCAACCCCGAAAGTTAGAGCCATTGGCAAGGCGATCACCGCAGCAGTGACGCCCCCGAAGATATCTCCTTGGAGATTTCTAAAATGAATTTTGTTAGTAATCGACATTGTGAAAATCTAGAAGGTTGTTTGATTCCGTTTTTATAAGTTTTTAATATTATGCTTTAAGAAAGCTATTAATAAAATTGGTTTCCGGCGGCAAATATTAATGAAACCTAAATTTCATTCTTTAAAATCTATCGTTGAATTGTTTAGGATTGAGTTAAGTCAATAAAGAAATTGTACAGCAATCATGACAAAAAACAATATCTAAGGCAAAAAGTTTTTTTATCTCACTGCTAATTAAGACTTATGAATTGGCAAGACTCTGCTATCTAATTCAGCTTCAATTCAATCTTCAGGAACAGGATCATAACCACCAGGATGAAAAGGATGACATCGCAAAATCCTTTTGGCTGCCAGAAAACTACCTTTAAAAACACCGAATTTTTCGATCGCGGTTATTGCATAATTAGAACAAGTCGGCTGAAAACGACAAGTGGGAGGAAACAGCGGCGAAATCAACAGGCGATAGCCCCGAATTAATTGGATTAGTAAATATTTCATGATTTTTATAAATATTAAATGTTAAATGCAACATATCCTCTAGCTATCATTTTTCTTTATCTGGTAGTCCTAGTGACGATCGCAGAAACCTTAAGTCGTTTCATCACTGATGATCCAGAACTCACCCGCAAAATTGTTCATATTGGAAGTGGTAATGTTATTTTACTTGCTTGGTGGTTGGGAATCTCCGGTTGGGTGATTATTGTCGCTGCGGCGATCGCGTCTGTAATTGCGATCACATCTTATCTGTTGCCTATTCTTCCCAGCATCAATAGCATTGGTCGCAAAAGTCTGGGAACCTTATTCTACGCCATTAGCATTGGGATTTTAACTGCCATATTTTGGGAGCAGCAACCTCAATATACGGCGATCGGCATTTTGGTCATGGCTTGGGGCGACGGCATGGCAGCAATCATTGGCCAGCGTTGGGGAAAACATCAATATCAGGTTTTCGCGATGACCAAAAGCTGGGAAGGCTCCTTGGCAATGGCAGCTAGTACTTATATTGTGACTAATGCGATTTTATTATTTGTCCTGGGGAATCATTGGCAAACTTGGCTCATATCTGCGATCGCGGCTTCAGTAGCCACCAGTCTCGAAGCTTTTTCCAAATGGGGTATTGACAATCTCACCGTTCCTCTAGGGACCGCCATTGTTTGCTACTACTGCCAATTTTTAGGATTAATCTTATGAATATTCGGGATCTGATTATTTTTCTTAAGGAAAGAACCGCTTTAAGTATTTTGCCAGAGAATATTTTAGAAGCGATCGCCCCGCTACTGCAAGAAATCATAGTCCCTTCTAATAAAATCATTGTCGAAGAGAATCAGACGACTGATAAATTATATATTCTGCAAACTGGCCGCTTAACCAGTGAATCGCAAACAAGACAACAAGATCTTAGTTTACTTCCTGGCTCCATTTTGAATTTATACTCCTCCTTATTAAAAGAGCCTGCTCAATATACCGTTAAAACATTAAGCCAAACCCGTCTTTGGTTTCTTGAGCAAGAGCAATTTAAGGATTTAGTGCAACAATATCCCGAAATCATCCAAGTTTTTTCCCGACAAATAGCAGCCCAGGTTAAACAACTATCGTCACAGTTAAATTTTGAACAAACCAGACAAACAATCTTAAGACCCTATCTAGTGAGCAAAGCCAAAAGAGGGGTCATCGGCAAAAGTCGTTATGCCGTGAGGCTTAGAACAGAGATTAAAAAAGCTGCCAAAAATCAAGAGCCAGTATTAATTTTTGGAGAACCTGGTTTAGAAAAAGACAATCTAGCTGCCCTGATTCACTTCGGCTCTGCACTACGTCGTGAGGCAATTATTATGGTTGATTGTGCCAAGCTACAAATCAGTGGTGCCGATTTGTTTGGCAGGGCAGGGGGCAAACCTGGTTTGCTAGAAGCCTTGGGCAAGGGAACCTTAATCTTAAATAATATCGAGCAATTGCCTCAGGAATTATGGTCTGCGATCGCAAAATTAATTAAAACTCGGCAATATCTGCCCGTGAGCTCTCAAGCTCAATCTTCCGGTGCCGCAAAAACCTCCGCTGCGCGAATTATTATCATTTCCGAAAAAAGAGTTAAACAAATCAAATCTTGTGTTCCTAATGTGATTAAAGTTCCCCCCTTAAGAGTTCGCAAAGCAGATTTAGACGAACATATCAATTATTATATTAATTTAATAAGTCGCAATAAGTGCATTAAGAAAACTCGCATAATTCCTGAGGCATTGCGAAAACTCCAAGCCTATGATTTTCCCAATAATTCACGGGAATTAGCCAGCATTGTCGAGCGAGCTCTAACTCAGCTACAAGGTTGCGAAGATATTACGGAAGAAATTGTTTGGCGATCGCAATCGAAGAAAAAAAGATATCGTTTTAATTTACTCAATAGATATCCCCAATTGCGTAACTTCCTCAGAAGTAACTGGTATCCAGAACGGATTAATTATTGGGTTAGTGCACCTTTGTTTGCTTTTGTCGTTGCTGTGCTGTTTCTCGCGCCCCAAAACCGTCAGGAAAATTTTGCGCTCAACATATTTTGGGCTTGGTGGTGGCCTTTAATTTTAATCGGCTTTCCTTTTATCGGTAGATTATGGTGTACCTTTTGCCCTTTTATGATTTATGGCGAAATCACTCAAAAAATATCTTTGTACTTTTTCCCGAGGCAACTCAAAAAATGGCCTCGACAGACAGCCGACAAATATGGTGGTTGGTTCTTATTTGCTCTATTTGCCTTGATTTTGCTTTGGGAAGAATTATGGGACTTGAACAATACTGCCTATCTTTCTGCTTGGTTATTACTGTTAATCACTGCCGGTGCGATCGTTTGCTCTCTGCTTTTTGAACGGCGTTTTTGGTGTCGTTATTTATGTCCGATTGGCGGGATGAATGGGATGTTTGCCAAACTCTCGATCACAGAATTAAGGGCGCAACAAGGAACTTGCTCCGCAGAATGCAGTACCTACCAATGTTACAAAGGTGGGGTTGCTAAAGGAGAAGGCCAGGAAACTAATGGTTGTCCTTTATATTCCCATCCTGCCCAATTAGAAGAAAACAAAGATTGCGTTTTATGCATGACTTGTTTAAAAGCTTGTCCCCATCGTTCGGTCGAATTTAACTTACGGCCTCCAGGTATTGAATTATGGACTAGTCATAGGCCGAAAACCTATGAAGTGGCATTATTGTTTCTATTACTAAATTTAGTTTTTCTCCATCATTTATCAGACATAGAAAACCAATTAAATTTGAATTTTCATCTTGATTTATTTTCTAGTCATTTGAGCTTCGCGATCGCGGCTCTAGTTTTGCCTCTTCTCTTGCCTTTATTCGCTCAAGCTCTGATTAACTTAGTTAGTAAATGGCAAAATATTAAGACCCTAAAATTCATTGACCTTGCTTATGGTTATTTGCCTTTAGTGCTGGCAGGAAATTTAGCTCATTATCTAGATCTGGGATTAAATGAAGCTGGCAGAATTTTACCCGTGACTATGGCAACTGTTGGGCTGAATGTTAGTAATTTGCCAATACTCGTGGCTCATCCTGCGGTAATTAGTTTTTTACAAGGTACTACTTTAATTGTTGGTGTTTTATGCTCTGTAATTCTCACTCAAAAAATTGCCCGTCAATCCTTTAAGTTTTTACTGCCTCAGCATTTAGTAATTATTATGTTGGCTTTCTCTATGAGTCAAATTATGTAAGTCTATGAGAATCTAGTGCTTGGGTAAATGCAGTGGAGGAAAAGAATGGCGATCGCTGATGCCAATATTATTCTTCGCTATATTCTCAACGACCATATTTAAGGTAATAATTAATCATGAATCCTATAGCTACAACAAAAAATATCAGCTTTGAGCAAATTTATCAGACTTTGCAACAGAATTTCAATAAGTTACAAGAGCAATATTCGGTCAAAACTCTAGGTGTTTTTGGTTCTTATGCCAGAGGGAAAGCGACAGTAAATAGTGATCTAGATATTTTAGTTGATTTTAATGAGGATTTAACTTTTGATAAGTATATGAATTTAAAGTTTTTTCTCGAAGATTTATTTGCTAGAAAAGTAGATTTAGTTATTAAAGACGACCTCAAACAACAAATAAAAGAAAAAGTTTTAGGAGAAACGATCTATGTCTCGCGATCTAGCTCTTTATCTAACCGATATTCTTCATAGCATTGCCAAAATAGAAAATTATACGAGAAAAATGACCTATGAAGAGTTCTCAACAGACGAAAAAACTTTAGATGCAGTAATTCACAATTTACAGATTGTTGGGGAGGCAACCAAGCAAATACCCAAAGCAATAAGACAAAAATATGGTGAGATTGAGTGGCAGAAAATTGCTGGATTGAGAGACATAATTGCTCATGCTTATTTTAATGTTAATCCGAAAATTGTTTGGGATATTTTAACAACAAAGCTAAAACCGCTTCGAGACTGTATTGCTTTGATTCTACAAAATGAGGATTTGTCGTGATGAGGAGGAATGAAAGACATAAATATAGCCGAATATATTGAAATAAAATGTGAAGGAATACTTTTCGAGAAATTCTGTTACTTTTTAAAGAGTTCAAAATATGAAAATGTAACAAAAGAAAAGTGACCACCGTAAATTGAGTTTGTCCGTTTCCCAACTTGTTTCACTTAAAGTTTAAGATTTAAATCCTAACAAGCTATTATTTTAGAATAATAATTCTATCGCTTATCTCAGACTGTAAAACTCTATGAAGTAAAAAAGAGGTTTATATCAAGAAATATGAATAAGTTGTTCTGACAAACTTAAATGCAAACTACATTTAAAGTATGTAGTTTCAAACATTAACTTACTTTAAAAGGAAGGATTGTATGACCATTAACAGTGATCTGCAAGAAAAACTAACTGATGCGATTTTGCATTCTAGCTTAGAAAAGCAACAGAAGACAGGACCAAAATTAAGACAACTTCATCCTAAAAGTCATGGTCTTGTATCTGGGAAGTTTACTATTGAGGAAAATATTCCCGAAAAATGTAAGGTTGGAGTTTTTGCCCAATCGAACGAGTATGATATCTTTGTTCGTTTTTCTAATGGTTCGCCACCAAAAGAGCTTAACGTCCTCCACCCTGATCAAAAAGGAGATGTTCGTGGCATGGCAATCAAACTGAATAATGTTGAAGGAGATAAGGTTCCTAGTGATGAGAATGATACCCAAGATTTTGTCTTAATCAATCATCCCGTACTCTTTCTGCAAGATGTTCAAGGCTATATTGACCTTGGTAAATTTCAAGCCTTAGTTGGAGAGGGTCAAGATCCTGATCCAGAGTTGGCTAAAAAGTTAGCGCCTTCCTTTGCCATACTGGAAGCAATTAATGGGAAAGTAATAGGTAATCCACTTTCTGTCCAATACTGGAGTACAACGCCCTACAAACTGGGTTCTAACTTCATTAAGTTTTCTGCGAAACCCCACGAAATTGAAGCCAAGCCTAGTTCAATCCCTGACTCATCACATTATCTGCGCGAAGCTATGGTCAATCATCTCACAACTGAGCAAAAGCAGTCTACTTTTGACTTCTTGATTCAATTTTATGTCGACGATGAAAAAACTCCCATTGAAAAACCGATGCAGGAGTGGGAAGAGGAGGTTTCTCCTTTTATTAAAGTAGCAACAATCACAATTCCTCCTCAAACATTTGATTGCGATGAAAGGAAAGAATTTGATGAGAGCCTCTCATTTACCCCCTGGCATACTTTGCCTGAGCATGAACCTGTAGGCAGCATTAATTTATCGCGCAGAAAAATTTATCAAGAAATTTCTAAGGCCCGACGCCAGTGAACTTTATTATAGATATAGATTGGTAGCGATCGCAGCTTCCAAAATCGCGATCGCAAACTCTCTGGACAACTACCCACTACATTTTATATTTAAACTCCAGCAGTTCCTTCATAGCCAGATATCTCAGCCAATTCACTCAAAACCTTAGTTCCCTGATACAACATTATTTTGGCTTTCTCTATGAGTCAAATTATGTAAGTCTATGAGAATCTAGTGCTTGGGTAAATGCAGTGGAGGAAAACCATAGCGATCGCTGATGTCAATATTATTCTTCACTATATTCTCAACGACCATATTGAAGGTAATAATTAATAACGCTCTATGTCTCGCGATCTGACTCTTTATCTAACCGAGATGATTTGATTAACACTATACCGTTTGATAAATAATCGACGATATAGAAAAGCTGCTATTAATAATCATCCTTATTAATTATTTTGTATTTTGATTCTTCCCAGGTCACAAAATTTCGTTTCACCCAATCCATACCCACTTCATTATTCAATTTAATGTTCTGTGGTGCATTAGGATAGATTTTAGTCAGTATCCTAGCATCTTGCTCTACTATAACTTTACTAAATTCTAAAAATTGATTTTTGAATAGCTGAGCAAAAGAATTTTTTAATTGAGCAAATAGCAGAATATAAGTCCGAGTTTTAGTTAAAGACTCGGGAATAAAAAGGTGGCATTGGGCAATTTTCCCCAACGGGCCATCACCATAAAAAATAACTAAAGAGGGAAAATAGTTTTCTAAATGAGCCTTAATAACATCAGGCAGCAAAAACTGATTGGGTTGTTTTAGCTTTTGCCAGAAAGTTTTAGGGGCAGTGAGATTGTCGTAAAATGCCTCGGAATGATAACCATTATCGATAAATCTTTCAAATTTAACCTCAGTGATTTCAAATAAATCGCGATGTGTCCCATTTTGATGATTGTAATCATGCATATTCAAAAGCATTGATCGCAAGTCAGTATCTACACTTGTATCTGCTGTATGACCAATAAATTGATAGTTTTGGCTAATTTTCTCTAAAATGCCGGGAATGGGTGTTTGCGGTGCACAGCCACCATAGGACCAAATGAAATCATCCTGAACAATGAGCTCCAAGGGTTGTAGCTGAGGTAGAGTTTTTCGGTCTGTGCCAGGTAAAATGGTACAGCCATCGTGATCGAATTCTAAAGCATGAAAAGGACAAACTATCTTACTAGATCCATCTGGGAGAGCTTCACACCATCCTTCTGATAGCATTGCTCCCATATGAGGGCAGACATTAGCTAAGGCATTAACTTGTCCTACTTGATCTTTCCAGAGCACATAATCCTTGCCATAAAGAGAAATTTTTATGGGCTGATTTTTTTGTAACATCGATTTATGAGCCAATAGCCAAGGCGCACCTTCCAACATCGACATACTAAATTTCTCCAATAATAAATTTTGGTTCGATAGGTGTCTGGCGACAATTAAAATAAAAGATGTCGCAAGTTGCCAATCACAATCATATAACTACAACTTTTAGTCAGATAATTATTTCGATTGCTTTAAATATATGACGTATTATTCGCTTTTGTCAAGATGAATCTTCAAAATAATCCGCTTCGTCGTCAACCCCAACAAAAACGTAGTCAAGAGCGTGTAGAGAAAATTCTAGACGCAGCAGCCATAGTCTTTGACGAAGTAGGTTTTGAAGCTGCGACTACTCATGCGATCGCTGCTAGAGCAGAGACAGCAGTCGGTTCACTTTATCAATTTTTCCCTGATAAAGCGGCGATTTTCAATGCTTTGGAATTACGACATGTTGAGCGAGTTTATGTTATTTGGGAGCGGTTATTGCGTCCTGAAATAGCACAATTACCTTTTGCTGATTTTATTCATGTCCTGATTACTCAATTCCAAAACCTATTTGAACAACCCACCTCTAAGATTGTTTTCTCGCAGTTTTTTACTTCTCCTAAAATCTTTAAAAATATTGATGCTAGTTTTACTCAAGAAGCGATCCAATTCACAGCTAATTTATTTCAAAAACGCAACACAGCCTTGACAGATAAACGAGTACAGCTTCTGGCAGAAATATCTGTTCATGGAATCAATACTCTAATTCTTTTGGCATTACGTAGCGATCACGATCATAGTCAAGCAATATTTATTGAGATGGAAAATCTACTCAGAGAATATTTAAAAAATGATCTAGGAGACAAACCAATAGATAATCGATTCGACATTCTAGATCAGCTAACTAATTCTTATAAGCTAAACCATCGTCAAAGATTAATCTTAAGCTATGCAGCTAAAACTTCTGAAATATCGATCACAAACTGCGAAACGATGCTTCCAGACATCTCACGACGTACTTTACAAAGAGATTTAAAAGGCTTGATTACACATAAACTATTATTGCCCAAAGGCAATACCGACCAACGGCGCTATTGTTTGAACTCCCAATTCAAAAATCAGTAACAACTTGCGACAACTAATGACAAGACAAATACTACCTTCGTTTAATAGTGATCGGCGTTACTGATATAGACAGACAACTACCTACTACATTTTATATTTAAACTCAGCAGTTCCTTCATAGCCAGATATCTCAGCCAATTCACTCAAAACCTTAGTTCCCTGGTACAACTCATCATTAATTTCCCAGGTAGGGTAACTAGTGATTTGGGCTTCTTTGCAAGCTGCACTTTGGGCGCGAGGATTTTCCAAATCGGCACATTCTATATAATCAATTTCGCTAAAAGCTTCTTTGCCAAATAATTGTTTTTGTTCAAAGCAATGGGGACACCAAAAAGCGCCATATTTCTTGGCTCCGATCGCAGTAAGATATTCGGCCAATTCAATTTCCGATTCTCCCGAAATCGTAGTAATCTCCCAGCCTTTTGGTGGTTCAGGAGAAGTTTGAGGCCGCGTGATTTTGATCAAACCATCGGCATCAGGTGTTTCTACTATGGGATTATTAACATTCGCATAGACGCCCAAAGCTCCAACTAGAGTAAGCATCGCCACAATTACACCAGTAAAGAAAATTTGACCAATATCTTCCCAATCTCGACCAATAAGAGTCAAAACAAACATACTTAGAGCAAACAAAGCAGAACCAATGCAATAGAAGCACAAAGTCTGGATTTTGAATGCCAAAAGATACATCAAATAGCCACTAAATACCGCCATTGCCGTGCTACCGGCTAACAATAACAGCCAAGTCCAATTCTCTAAATTTTTTCTTAAACTCTTGTTCTGCTCTGGATTAATCAAAAGAGGAGCCAGGGCAAAAACCGCCATACTAAGATAGGCGAGACAACCGAACAAACTTAAAGGTTGGCCAAACACAGTGCCATAGGGGCCATTTAGTACATCCCCACAACTCCCTGCCGTGCCCTCAGCAGTACAAACCACTTCTCCGCCAAATAATTTTGTGAAAGTTAAATAAGCGGTGAGAACTGCCCCCGCGATCGCGATCGCTCCGATTAAGGGCCTGGACAAGCGATATATCAAAGGTAGAGAACGTTTACGGCGCATGATAAATTTAAAAAACTTTTGACTTTTGACTTTTGACCGAGAAGGGTGCCGAGGTTTCCTCGGCTTACCCTATCGAGGTGTTGACTCTTGACTTTTGCACAGCGATACTGGCTAATATGATTCTGATTTTAGCTTAGGCTCTTGTTTAATTGTGAACCTTAATTGAACTATCAGTTTTTTGAGACTTTTTTTCTTGTACTGTTGTCTGAGCCGCTTCGACAAATTGAGAAACGCGAATTGGATCAATCGTTTCATTGATGTTCCCTTTACGCTTTAAGGAGCTCGCGACAATCACGCCATCGGCTGCCTGCATTAGTTGGGAAATATTTTCCCAATTGGCACCACTCCCAATAAATACTGGGCTGTCTCCTGCTGCTGCACTAGCAAGTTCTAAATCTTCTTTGTTTGGAGGGCTTCCTGTTGCCCAGCCCGATAAAATCACACCGTCGGCTAAACCTCTATAGATCGTATCTTGTACCGCAGTTGTCAAATTAGGAGTGCCCAAAGGACGAGCATGTTTGACCAAGACATCAGCTAAGATTCCTACATCCGAACCTAATTCCCGACGGTAGCGTAGCAGTTCATGGGCTTGACCTTCAATTAACCCTTGATCTGTTGCCATTGCCCCAGTAAAAACATTAACTCGAATAAATTCTGTTTGCACACAAGTTGCGATCGCGATCGCGCTATGGGCATCATTTCGTAGTACATTAATCCCAATAGGAACAGTAACCATGCCTTTGAGCCGATCCACAATTAGTGTCATGGCACTAACCACTGCCGGATCAACGTTATTTTTCGCAAAAGGAGCATCAAAAAAATTCTCGACAATAATACCATCCACTCCTCCAGCTGCCAGAGCAGTAGCTTCCTGTTCTGCCCTAGAAATAACAGCTTTGAGATTCCCTCCCCACCGAGGAGAAGTCGGCAAAGGCAGCAGATGAACCACTCCAATCACCGGATTGTTTGTTTTAAAAGTTTGTTTTAAGTCCACTTAATATAATCCTTGCACCAACCAGCTTATTATCTTATCTCGTTCAAGACCTTTTATTACCCTAAAGTCTCTCATAATATAAAAGAAATATGTCAGAATCTCCTAGTAATTCATTAACTATTGCCGAAGCAGTAAATTTTCTGAAAAGATATGGTTGCGATCGCGATCGACAAAATAACAGTTCGGCAGATTATCCTCTGTTGCGTCAGGCTTTACTTTTAATTATCAAAGAATCGGAATGGGAAAATTTGGGAGTTTGTGCTGATAATCCAAACCAGGGTTTGGCAGCAGTCAAAAGTTATCTAGCGGCGATCGGCTATCAAGATAATTTTGTCGCAGAGATTCCCGAGGATTTGTTAGATGAACCTGTTTATATTAAATTTAATACCCAAAAAATGTCTTGTTATCTAGATTCTTATACAGGTGATTATCGAGGGGTTTTAGTGGCAATTCAGGGCGAAGATGAACGAGTGTTGGGAACCTATGGTCATTTTCCGTTGGATTTATTTGAGGATTAATAGGGAATGGGGAATGGAGAATAGGGAATAGGGAACAGTTCGGAAAAATCAAATATTTCCTTCATCTTCATCTTCATTTTTAGTTAACCCAGAAAACAACTTTTGCCAGTTGGTTTCTCCTGGTTGCGATTCTTCTTTGACTTCAAAAGTTTTATTGACGGCTTCGGGTAATTGAATGGCTTGAATCGCCAATTCAGCGATCGCGTCTCGGCCAACTTGTCCTTTAAGATTATCTCCTTGCTCAACGTATAACGGTTTATCCCCTGGGTTTTCCGTCAACGCACAAGGACGAATGATCGTATAGTTCAAACCACTAGCTTGAACAACTTCTTCTCCGCGCAATTTCCAGGTCAGAATACCACCTAATTGCTCATTCATGCGCACAGCGGGAGGTTCTTCTTCCAAGTTGAGACCAGGTCGGCCAGGACGGGTCACGCCAGCTGAACTAATCAAGACAAATTGTGATTTTGGTTTGGTGTTATAGGCTTTGATATATTCTATTTCAAGACCAAAAGAGCCAGCTTCAAACTTGGGGTTTAAGGTCCCGTCATATTCAAATTTACTGAGCATAAGCTGCATTGAGTAGACTTTGCTCGCATCTAGTTGCTCAGCTTCGGCAACAGTTTTGGCCCGGAAAACAGGAATCAAACATCGGAAAGGAATGCGAATGGTGGTGGGGAAATTGTAGACTGTATCGAAGGAATAGCAATAACCAATCCCATCCCATTTTCCTTCGCAACGAGTAATAAATTTATAACGTTTGCCATCTCCTTTTACTCTCAGTTCAATACCTTCAAAGTCGGACAGATCTAATGGTGGTTGAAAGTTGCGAGTACGTACCGAGGCAAATCCTCCGTTATTATCAGTAGAAACGATGCCGCCAAAAATTGCCCGATTATTCACTAAACGAATATTACTTTGGCTGACTCCACCCATTACCACGTCATCTAGAGCTCCCCAGGTTTCTTTGATGTCAGTGGTGGGATTGCTAAAGTTGAATAGAACTTTATCGGTAATTGGTTGAATATGTTGGGAGACTAGCTGAACTAGATTTTGCATGCCCCGATATTCTACTTGTTCCGGACTATCGGCAACTTCAGGAAGATAGAATTTAATTCCCTGATAATATTTTTCTCTGGTGGGAGTGTCCCCTTCTACGGGTTGAACTTTGGTGCCGCTGCAACAGATAACTGCTGAGACCCCTGAGATCATTTCTGGTTTGAGAGTTTCGGGGATTGTCAGATCTCCTTCCCAAAGCTTAACGCGATCGCCAAGAATTTCTTTCCCTCGTATCCCGTCTCGAACTAGGGCCATAACATCATAATTTTGTTCTACAAGGCGTTTGACAACTCTTTTGCCAACACCACCGGTGGCGCCTACTACCAATATTTTCATTTTTGCTTGTTGATTATATGTTTGCGGTCGCGAATTGTGGCTTGCTGCTCGCGGAGAAAATAATTTTTGCCAACAATTAACTAGAGGAATTATTTCAAAATAGGTTACGGTTTGCCAAAATCTTCCCAAATCCCAACGGGAGCGTTGCTGATTGCTCACTGTTCTTACTTTTTATTTCTTCAGTTAATAACCTTTTGCCTCCTCAAGTCACTTTAACAATTGTTGAACTAATTGGAACTAAAAAAGCGATCGCGTTTAGATGCGATCGCCAATCTCCAATTCCATAACTAATCGAAAAGTTGCACTTAAGAACCTTGGATTGCTTTCTCAGTTTTTACCCGATCTAATTTAAAGACCATCACCGCCAAAGGAGGCAAACAGAGATCCAGAGAATAGGGAAGATTGTGGAAAGACCATTCATCAGTCCATTTACCACCCATATTACCCATATTACTGCCGCCATATTTGCCAGCATCACTATTGAATAATTCATCATAGTATCCCGCTTCAGGAACCCCAATGCGATAGTGACTATGGGGTTGGGGAGTGAAATTACAAACTATTACTAGAAATTCGTTAGGATTTTTTCCTCGACGCAGGAAAGAGACCACACTGTGATTGTTGTCACTACAGTCAATCCAATCAAATCCAGGCTCTTCAAAATCTCTGTCATAAAGTGCTGGTTGGGCTTTATACATCCCATTGAGATCACTAAAGAATTGCTTTAATTGCTTATGGGGGTCGTATTGCAATAAATTCCAATCGAGATCTGTCCAAACATTCCACTCATTCCACTGACCAAATTCCATACTCATGAACATGGTTTTCTTACCTGGATGAGCAAACATATAGCTAAAGAGAGCGCGAATATTGGCAAATTTTTGCCATTCATCCCCAGGAACTTTACCAATGATATTACTCTTACCGTGAACAATCTCATCATGGGAAAGAGCCAGCATATAGTTCTCACTATGGTGATACCACATACTAAAGGTGAGATTATTTTGATGGAATTGGCGGAACCAAGCATCCATGCTGAAATAATCTAAATTATCGTGCATCCAGCCCATATTCCATTTGAGGTTGAAACCCAAACCACCTGTATAAGTCGGCCAGGAAACCATCGGCCAAGCGGTGGACTCTTCGGCGATCGAAAGGGTTCCTGGGAAATAACTAAAGAGCAGACTATTGACATGACGCAAGAACTCTACAGCTTCTAAATTTTCGGCACCGCCATATTCATTAGCAATCCATTCACCATCTTCACGAGCATAGTTAAGATAGAGCATTGAAGCTACTGCATCAACCCGAATACCATCAATATGGTACTTATCAAACCAGAATAAAGCATTAGCGATCAAAAAGTTTCTAACTTCGTTGCGACTATAGTTAAAAACTAAAGTTCCCCATTCTTTATGTTCTCCTTGACGTGGATCAGCATGCTCATATAAATGAGTCCCATCAAAAAATGCTAAACCATGACCATCCTTGGGAAAATGCCCTGGCACCCAGTCGACAATAACCCCAATGTCATTTTGGTGACATTTATCGATGAAATACATCAAATCTTCGGGATTACCATAACGGGAAGTCGGAGCATAATAGCCTGTAACCTGATAACCCCAAGAGCCATCAAAGGGATGTTCCGCAATGGGTAAGACTTCAATATGGGTATAACCTAATTCTTTAACATAGGGAATTAACTTATCTACTAATTCGTAATAGGTCAAAAATCGGGCATCTTCATTCCATTCCGAAACGGCTACAGGTTCACCTGCCCCCGATAACAATTGGGGTGTGTCGGAGTAGGCAGCGTGCATCCAAGAACCAAGATGAATTTCGTAAACGGATACAGGTTGATTTAATGGTTCGCTGTTGCGACGCCGTTCCATCCAGTCGCTATCTTGCCATTGATACTTGTCAAGATCAGCTACAATCGAAGCCGTTTTGGGTCTTACTTCTTGGTGGAAGCCATAGGGATCAGATTTCTCGTAGATATGCCCTTCCCAGTTTTTAATCTCATACTTATAGGCTGTGCCAACAGTTAATTCGGGGATAAACAGCTCCCAGATGCCATTGCCACTTTTTCTCATCTGATGTTCCCGACCATCCCAACTGTTAAAATCACCCAGAATGGAAACATTCCTGGCATTAGGTGCCCAAATAGCAAAATAGACTCCTGCAACTCCGTCCAAGGTTGTGAGATGTGCACCTAGTTTTTCGTAAATACGATGGTGATTCCCTTCGGCAAACAGATGAATATCGACATCACTAAGGTGAGGTGAATCGAAAGCATAGGGGTCATAAATGACTCTGTCGCGATCGCCTTGTTTAATGCGTAGTTGATAGTTGCCCAGTTGAGGTGTCTCGATTATACAGACAAAAAAATGAGAGTTATGCTCAACATGCATGGGATACTCAGTTCTCTCTTCTGGACAAACTACCCAAGCGGAATCAGCTTTGGGAAGATAAGCACGAACTACCCAGCTTTTTATTTTACCGTTTTGTTCAAGGGGATGAGCGCCAAGAATCTCAAATGGATTTTGGTGGAGATTGTTGACTATTTGATTAACTTGTTCAGGAGCAAGGGTTGAGGACATTCAATCACCAGTATTAAGAGGTTTATTAAGAGAAAATAATTATTTTCTTAAAATTAAGACACAATTTTATAAATACTGTAACCATTTTTGGGTTCGATATAAAATTTTTATGCTTTTTTCAACCCACAAGATGATATTTAAGCATAGGTGAGCATCTCTTAGGGATTAATAACTAGGAGACGTGAGTGGGAAAGCTAGGCTATCTATCAACAAAGAGCAAAAATTAGGTTGTAGGTGGCAGGCTTGAAGTTATAGCGCTACGCGCAAGTCAAGAGTCAAGAGTCAAGAGTCAAAAGTTCGCCAGCCATAGGCTTGAACGTTTACTAATGTCCTAACCAAATTGCGTAGTGCTATAACTAACTTCCAATCTTCAAAGATGGTAAGAAACTTACGATGCCTGGGAAAGCAATAATTAAGAATAATACCAATAACTGCAATAAAATAAAGGGAATTGCTCCGCGATAAATATCTTGAGTCTTCACTTCTGGTGGCGCAACCCCTCGCAGATAAAATAGCGCAAAGCCGAAAGGTGGAGTGAGGAAAGAGGTTTGTAAATTGGCACCGATAATTACGCCATACCAAACTAAATCTAAGCCTAATTTTTGGGCAATGGGGGCAAAGATGGGAATGACAATAAAAGCAATTTCAAAGAAATCAATAAAGAAGCCGAGGAAAAAGATTACCACCATATTGACTAGGAGAAAGCCGATCGCGCCTCCTGGAATATTAGTTAGAATCTCTTCCATAAAGCGATCGCCACCCAACCCGCGGAAGACCAAACTAAAAGCAGTAGAACCGAGTAAAATAAACATTACCATCGAAGTAATGCGTAAAGTGGCATCACATACTTGGGCGATCGCACCCCAGGTTAATTTCCCATTAAAATAAGCAAGAATCATCGCCCCCAAAGAGCCGACAGCACCAGCTTCTGTCGGCGTAGCGAACCCAAAGAAAATACTACCTAAAACTATTAAAATCAATCCCAAAGGTGGCAACATCACCTTAATAACTCTTGTGATCAAAGCTTTACTGCCAATATCTCTAACTTCCTTGGGCAAAGCTGGGGCCATTTCAGGTTTGAGCCAAGCGACGATAATTACATGGAGACAAAAAGCTCCCGCCATCAATAGTCCAGGAATCAATGATCCAATAAAAAGATCTCCCACCGAAATTCCCAATTGATCTCCCAGAACAACCAAGACCACACTAGGGGGAATAATTTGACCTAAAGTACCTGATGCAACAATGACTCCTGTAGCCAATTCTTTGTTGTATCCATAGCGCAACATAATCGGCAGAGAAATCAAGCCCATTGCCACCACTGTCGCTGCAACTACTCCCGTCGAAGCTGCAAGTAAAGCTCCCACAATCACCACCGCTAGAGCCAAACCGCCGCGCATTCTGCCGAAGATAATCCCCATGGTTTCGAGTAGCTTCTCGGCTATGCCAGTTTTTTCCAGCATCGAACCGAGAAAAATAAAATAGGGAATTGCCAGCAAAGTATAGTTTGCCATAATGCCGAAAATTCGACTGGGCATAGCATTGAAAAAACTCAGACTAAATTCGCCCAAGGCCGCACCAATGAGGGCAAAAATAATTGCTACCCCACCAAGGGAAAAAGCGACAGGATAACCAAAGGATAATAAGAATAATGCTCCTGCGAACATTGCAATCCCCAGCCAGTCATAATTCATAGGTTGTTCTCCTGGCGACTAGATAATGAAGAGTTTCCGCGATCGCGATAATTAGTCAAAACAGCCCAGTTTTTAATTGCTTCTGATATGCCCTGAAAGATTAATAACAAAAGACCAATAATGATAAAGGATTTGATCGGATAGCGAGGCAAACCTCCAGGATCGGGAGACGTTTCCCAAATTTGCCAAGAACTGAGCACTGTTCCCCAGGAAAAATAAATTACCCAAGCACAAAAAATAATCAGAAATAATATTGAGCCCACAAAATTGACAAGGGCTTTGCGACGAGGATTCAAGTCTTTATAGAATATATCTACTCTCACATGTTCATTATGTTTTAGGGCATAAGCTCCACCCAAGAGAAACACTAAATCAAACAAATACCATTGAATTTCGATTAAGGCATTGGAGGTGAGATTTTGTCCCACCAGTCTTCCTAGGTATCTGCCGACTACATTCCAAACTCCGACTAGTACCATGAACAATACTAGCCAATAGGTAAGACGACCAATCCATTCATTAACAGTGTCGATAAATCTAGATAGCTGTAATAATTTACGCAAACTATTCCCTCTAATCTTTGTTACTCGGACTTTAGTTGCTCATGCTATCGGTTTAAGTATAGTTTCGTCTAGAGGTTTTATTTTATTTGTAGGCTAAAATAAATTTCTGCATACTCTAGTCGGAGTATTAAATCTTATGACTACACAAATAGGTTTAGAACAATCGAGAATAGCTGACAATTTATCTTGTGTTTTGCCGGGTCACTATAGTTGGCAGCAATTTAAAACTATTCAAGGCATTATCAAGGAACAGCCAGGTGTCAGAATAATCTATTTAGATGGAGTAATAGAAATTATGACCATAGGTGAAGGACATGAAACAGTGAAGAGTTTGATTGCGCTGTTGCTAGGACTTTACTTTTTTCATCAACAAATTGAGTTTATCCCTGTGGGGAGTGCTACTCGTGAATCCGAGGAAAAAGGAGTGTCCTTTGAACCAGATGAGTCCTATTATATTGGCGAGAAAAAGGAGAATCCTAATTTAGCAATTGAAGTCAATATTACTAGTGGCAGCTCTCGAAAATTAGAAAAGTACTTGAAGTTTAAAATTTCTGAGGTTTGGTTATGGAGTAATGATAGTATTGCCGTTTATTGTCTGCGAGATATTGAAGATGGAACGAAGCTTAGATATGAACAAGTGTCTGGTAGTGAGTTATTGCCAGATTTGAATTTATCTTTATTAGTTCGTTGTGTTTTGATGTCATCCAAACTTGAGGCGATGAATGCTTTTATGAAGGAGATACAGGTAAATGAGTAGTTTTGTTGATTTTTTAGTTTCTGAAAAGTTTCAAGTTGCAACTGTTTCCCAAAAAGAGAGGCAAAGTCTGCGAGAGACTTAGTTACAAAATAATAGTTTTCAGAAGCTAAACCCTGTTCTATAGCAGTAAAGCAAGCCTCAAATTCAGTACAACGGTCTTGCAGCTCAACTTTGAAAGATTTTTTAAATTCTTCTCTTTATCGCTCCGCCATAATTTGCTACTAATTTAAGCAAGAAATAATCTAAAATATTTTTGCTATTTGTTTAAGCAAGAGATCCCTAGGCAAAAATCTTGGTAAATTAACAATAATTTGGTTAACAAAACCGCCAGTTACAATATTAGACTGTTTGCTTTCCAATGCTTTGAGCGCATCGGCAACGACTACAGTATTAGAAGTTAATTTCATACTGCTGTTGTTTTTGTCCATCAATGAGGCAGGGAATTCAGCTGCTTTAAAGAATTCCGATTCTGTGGGGCCTGGGCATACTGCCAAAATCTTGACACCTGTATCTTTATTCTCCACCCATAGAGCCTCGGTAAAGTTGAGCACAAAGGCTTTGGTGGCTGCATAAACAGACATTCTAGGAATTGGTTGAAATCCTGCAATAGAAGAAATATTGATAATCGCACCTTCTCCTCGGCGTTTCATCGCTGGTAAAAATAGGCCAGTCAACTCTACTAAAACATTGACATTTAGTTGAATCATCGACATTTGCTTTTCTAAAGGGCGATCGCTAAAGGTTCCATAATCGCCAAACCCAGCATTATTAACTAATAAATCTATGTTTAATCCTTGATGCTCAATTTTTTGATAGATAGTTGCTCCTGCTTGCGGTGCCGTCAAATCTTGGGCGATGACATAGGTTTGAATCCCTTGTTCTGATTCCAACTGAGCCGCCAACTCTTGAAGTTTATCTTCTGAACGGGCAACTAAAACAAGATTGGTTTTTTGCGCTGCTAGTTGTCGGGCAAATTCGGCACCAATTCCAGTCGATGCACCTGTAACTAAAGCTGTTTTCATATTTACTCATTAGATATTCAAATATTTGTTAAAAATTGTAACGTCAAAAGCCTTAAATAATGAATTCGAGGGCAAGTTCTGGCAGAGGCAGTAAAAATATGACAAAAAGAGATTTACGAGGAAATCTCTTTGAACACAATAATCTACAAGACTATAAAACTCTTGACTGACAGTTCTACTTAATAGCAAAGTTGTCAATCAAGAGAATAAAATTCAACGGTTTTATTGAGCGAAAGCAACAGGCATCGTTGACCAACCGCTATTTTGACGGAGTAGGGTTACATCTGTGCGTCCATCATTGTTAAAATCCCCAGCAAATGGCAAAACATCACTAACAGTGGCCCAATTAGCAAAGTTACCAATAGTTTCATTGGTGATACGCCAAGTCCCGTCGTTATTAGCAAAAGCAACAGGCATTGTTGCCCAACCACTATCTTGACGGAGTAGGGCAACATCTGTACGACCATCGTTGTTAAAATCTCCAGTTAAAGGAAGAACACCACTGGTAGTGGCCCAACCAGCAAAGCTACCAATAGTATTATTGACAATCCTCCAAGTACCGTCGCTATTAGCAAAAGCAACAGGCATCGTTGCCCAACCATTATTCTGACGGAGCAGGGCAACATCTGTGCGTCCATCACCGTTGAAGTCGCCAGTTAAAGCATGAACATTACTTAATGTTGCCCAACCAGCAAAACTACCGATATTTTCATTGGTAATACGCCAGGTACCGTCACCATTGGCAAAAGCAATAGGCATCGTTGCCCAACCACTATTTTGACGGAGTAGAGCAACATCTGTAAGTCCATCACCATTAACATCTCCAGTTAAAGGAAGAACGCGACTGGCAGTGGCCCAACCAGCAAAACTACCAATGCTTTCATTGGTAATGCGCCAGGTACCGTCACCATTGGCAAAGGCAACAGGCATCGTTGCCCAACCGCTATTTTGACGCAACAGAGCAACATCTGTACGTCCATCGTTGTTGAAATCTCCTGTTAAAGGAAGAACACCACTGGCAGTGGCCCAACCAGCAAAGCTACCAATACTTTCATTAGTAATACGCCAGGTGCCGTCACCATTGGCAAAGGCAATAGGCATCGTTGCCCAACCGCCATTTTGACGTAGCAGAGCAACATCTGTACGTCCATCATCGTTGAAATCTCCAGTTAAAGGAAGAACACCACTGGCAGTGGCCCAACTAGCAAAGCTACCAATACCATGATTGGTAATGCGCCAATTACCGTCACCATTGGCAAAAGCAACAGGCATCGTTGACCAACCACTATCTTGACGAAGCAGGGCGACATCCGTGCGTCCATCGTTATTGAAATCCCCAGTCAGTGATCGTACATTATTGCGAGTTGCCCAGCTAGCAAAGTTTGATATATCGCCATTGGTTATATTGAAACTCCCGACACTGGGATTGCGAAACATGCTCACAGTAGCGGCAGTGATATTAATGGCAGCGCGATTATCCGCAGCTTGTGGGTTACCAATCGGGACTCCCATAATTGTGCCGTCTCTAGTAACGTCTGGGTTAGACCAAAACTGGATACGAGTGCAGTTAACGCCGCTGTTCCTGCATTGATTATTGTAGGCCATGACTGTACGCCAACGATTAGGTACACTTACAAAGCCATGATTAAAAGCGAATGGTCTGTTATCTGTCGGGTCAGCTAGGCGATCATGACGAGCAGATAATATATGGCCAAACTCATGCCCGAATGAGAAGTTACCAGTTGCACAATCCCGCTTTGTTACAGCAAATCCAAAGTTTTCAAAGGCAACAGACACGGGGTTCATGATGTAGGCAATACCACAGCCACCTCCAGATTCAACTAACAGACCGACAAGATCAGCGTTGTACTGATCTCTCAAATTATGGATGTTATCCATAAAGCCATCAGATGGGTTTTGAAGGCGATTTCTGTCAGTTCGAAGATTACCACTTTCTGTATAGTCAACTTGAGTACTATGCACTAAATTAATGCGTGTATTTATCCCACTATTCCGAAACGAAACATTTGTTTCCAGCATCGCCAGTGCAATCTCTGCATCAATATCTGATGATCCCTGACGTGCGTCATCTGTGTATAAAACCATGACATCGATGATCGGTGTCTCATCCATCTCAATATTTGAGTTTGATTCCAGGTCTAAAGTATCAGACGCATCAAATTGGGGTTCTTCGGAATCCAATTCTTCTGGAAATGCATTGCGATCAATCTCCGCAATATTATGTAGTCCGTCCTCGGATGGGCGAATACTGAAAAACCGATTCCCAACTGTCACATTCCCTGTTAGCTTGTTATCGTCGACAATAAATATAAAATTGGTAAAATCAGATTTCTCTGTGTGACCAATCCAATTCGTGAGACCAGTTTCTAGCGTATCGAGTTCTTCAGTGACCACATTAATGCTGATATCGTCAAAAAGAGGAATGTTGATAGGTCCTGGTTTAGCGTCTAAGGATCTATCCATTACTTGATTTGATAGAACAGAACTATTCAGTTGAACAGTTCTTTCGCGAATAACTACGCCTGGTTCAACGGTATCTGCAAACTTTGGGCTATCAGCTATTCGTGCATCAACTTCTGAAATAGCTTCAAAGAGTCTTGGTGCGTCTGCCTGTGATTGTGCCATAGCAATTCCTGGCATTACTATCAAGATCATCACAGCGAAACATAATACTAAAATTGTTTTAGCGTAGTTTCTGAGCTGAAACATCGCTAACCTCCTGAAATACTTATGTACAAAAAAGTATCAGACGTTTGGTGCGGATTGAGTTATAGAATCCTTGCCATTCTGCTAAAAATTTTAAAATGGCGATTTTATAAGAGCATCAGAACCCTTGTGAAATAAGAGTTATTTTTGGTTTGCACCAAAATCATCATACTTGAACTATCTAAAATACATAATATGTGAAAACTCTTCATATAATAAAAAGTTGTTACTTTATTCAATAAAGCGACTTGGCAATCTATGTCTGATTTTGGAGAGGGAAAAAGTTTTCTAAGCAATTAGAAAATCATTAGCTTCTAAATCTGCAATATTGGCATTTTCCACTACCGCTAATATTTGATTATCCCCAGCGATCGCAATCTCCACAGAATTACCATTCTGACTCAAAGCTAGATCACTAAATTCTAAGCTTCCCAGGCTAAAGCGATCGCTAAGCAAGAATTTATCGACGCCATCTTGATAATCCTTAATAAGATCGCTGCCGACATTATTGCCTCTAGTTAGTTCAAAGCGATCGCGACCGGCATTGCCGAAGAGAGTATCAGTGCCATCCCCACCAAACAAAAGATCATTGCCGGCTCCGCCGAAGACCAGATCACTATTAGCTCCCGCTTCTAAAGTATCATTCCCCGAATTTCCCTCTAGCTCATCAGCTCCATTGCCACCGAACAGCAGATCATTACCGTTGTTGCCAAAGAGAGTATCATTCTGATTACCCCCTTTAAGCGTATCGTCGCCATCTTCCCCCGCAAGACTATCATTACCAAGTTTGCCATCAATATAGTTATCTTTCTCATTGCCTACCAAAACATCGGCTCTTGTCGTACCAATCAAATCATGGGTCTGATAAAAATCTTGATGGTCTAATTGCTCAACAGAGGTATTTTTCACTAAAGCAATCAGTTGATTATCATTACGGAGTCTGATTTCAACATTGTTACCCGATTGATTGATGAGTAATTTGCTGAAAGTCAATCCTCCTGTCAGTTGGAATTTGTCCGCCCCATCCATATAATCTTCCACAACCGTCTCGTTAAGACTACTGCTTTTGCGCAGTTGAAACAGATCTAACCCGGCACCGCCAACTAGGGTATCGCTCCCCAAACCACCAAAGAGTGTATCAAAGCCAGCCCCACCTTCTAGGCGATCGCTATCTTCCCCACCTTCTAGTAAATCGTCTCCAGCATCACCTATAAGAGTATCTTCGCCCAGGCCTCCAAGAATAGTATCAAATCCATCATTGCCCACTAGGCGATCATTGCCCAAACCGCCATCAACAAGATCATCGTCAGCTTGCCCTTCGAGGGTATCATTACCGATCAGACCCAAAAGACTATCTTGGCCTTCACCCCCCAAAAGAAGATCATTTCCCGAACCCCCTTCCAAAGAATCATCATTCATATTCCCGAAGAGAGTATCGTTGCCAATGCCGCCGACTAGAGTATCATTGCCGCTGTTCCCTTCTAGGCTATCGTTGCCATTGCTACCTTGGAGAGAATCATTGCCCAACTGACCAAAAAGAAAATCATCTCCATTGCCGCCCAGGAGTGTATCTGACCCATTATTGCCGAATAAGCGATCGCTGTTATCTCCGCCATCGAGAAGATCATTGCCACCATTGCCAATAATGGTATCTTCACCTTTTAAACCATTGATTTCTTCTCCTTTAACGCTTCCTTCTAAGGAGTCATCCTCATCTGTACCTTCAATAACCTCGGTATTATTGCCAAATAAAACGTAACTATTGCCCGAATTAGCTTGCTCATTTGCCGAGCCTCCCGGAGCCCCAATAATGACATCGTCTACGCCATCATCATTGATATCTCCCAAATCACTGACTACCAGACCTAAATTTTCTCCTTTTGCGATCGCATTAACCACCAAGCCACTACGACGATTCAAAGAAGCCAGATCCAGATTGCCATCACTGCCAACATTTGCCCCACCGTAAACAATGTAACTTTGCCCGGCATCATTCTGTTCATCGGGGTCAGCTGCGGGGGCCCCAATCATCAGATCATCAAATCCATCTCCGTTAAAATCTCCCGCCTTACTCACCGAAGCTCCAGAGCGATCGCCACTATCGATGCCATTAATCACAAATCCATTATTGCCATTAATTTGATTCAGATTTAAGGAACCAGTATTCCCCAGAGTTGACTTGCCAAAAATCACATAGGTTTGTCCCGCAAAATTATTGCCATTAGCCCGGCCATAGCGTGCTCCCACCAGTAGGTCTTGAATGCCATCCCCATTGATATCTCCTGCTTGGCTCACAGAGGAACCAGCGCGATCGTTCTTCCGCGTGCCCCTAATCTCAAAACCATTGTTACCGTCAAGATCGGCAAAATCTATTACCCCAGTATTGCCAAGATTATTACTGCCAAAGACAACATAACTTTTTCCTGCAACAGTTGGATCACTATTTTCCGTCCCAACTATTAGATCATCAATGCCATCACCATTCACATCTCCCGCATTGGTAGCAAAGATACTTAAACTATCGGGGGCATTGGCTTGCTTAAGGACAAAACCGTTGTTGCCATCGAGATTGTCAAGCTCGAAATTTCCATTATTGCCGAGATTTTCCGCTCCAAAAATAACGTATGCTTCGCCTAAATAACCATTATTATCACCATAAATATCTTGACTACCGATCACAAAATCTTCGATGCCATCACCATTGACGTCTCCGGCATCACTGACCGATATCCCCAGGCGATCGCCAATGCTTTTCCCTTGAACAACAAAACCATTATTGCCATTGAGCTGGGACAATTCTAAACTACCGTTATTGCCAATCGTGGCTCCACCTAAAACCACATAGGCGGCCCCCGCATCAATATTGCCATTAGAATCGGCATCGCGCGCGCCAATAATCAAATCTTCGTAACCATCATTATTAACATCTCCTGCCCGACTAACTCCGAACCCAGCTTGGTCTCCAATGCCCTCACCATTGATTACAAAACCATTGGTGCCATCAAGATTATCTAGTTGTAAGAGATCATTATCACCAAGATTTTTATTGCCAAAAATCACATAGCTTTGACCCGAATTATTACCATTGGGGTCGCCTCTTTTGGCCCCAATCAAGATATCGTTAATGCCATCCCCATTGAGATCTCCAGCACTACTAATAGCAGCACCAGACTCGTCAAACTTATTAATTCCGTTGATGACAAAGCCATTGCCATTATTGATTTGGTTCGTGTTAATTGATTTGGTGAACATCTTTTGAATAGGTAATGGGTAATGGGTTACTAACTGATAACTGATCACTGTTAACTGATCACTGAAATATCAGTGTTTTCGAGGGTGGGATTATTGCTAAAGTTGGTAATAACTATTGCTTCATTGCTGCCTGTGCCATCGCTATCGAATAGCAATCTGTCATTGTTGGCGTTATAAATAAATCGAGTATTCTCATCAACTGCGACATTGCCTAGGACAAATTGCGACTCGTCGAGAACACCAAGTTCTAGTTCGATCCCAAAAGCAGAACGATCAATCACGATCGCATCTTCTCCAGAAGTGAAATCCGTAATCGTATCATTGCGATCGCCTCTGCTGGTATAGATAAAGCGATCGTTGCCATCTCCTCCCGTCATGACATCAACAGCGGCACCACCGGTGATCAGGTCATCTCCCGCACCACCAATCAAGGTATCTCTGGCTCCACGACCATTGAGTTGCAGCTGTAAGCTTGTAACCGCTGAGCCGTCTAAGACGTTAACTCCGCCGCCGCCAAAAATTTCTATGGCTTCGATGTTGTTGAAACTATCAATACCTCGTCCGATTAATTTGCTATCAGTGATTGTAAAGTTAAAATCTCCCGTTTCGACAATGATGTCGTAACCCGCGCCACCATTGAGTAAATCATTACTGTTTCCACCTTTGAGAGTGTCACTGCCATTGCCCCCATTGAGAGTATCCTGACTTCCTTCTCCATCAAGGTAATCATTCCCGTTGCCACCATTGAGGGTATCGAAACCACCACCACCATTGATTGTGTCATCACCGCTCCCTCCCGACACTAGATCATCGCCTTGTTGACCACGGATAATATCCGCACCTTCGCCCCCGTCAATAGTGTCCTTGCCTAACCCACCAAAAAGTAAGTCACTGTCTTGATTGCCTTCAATGCTATCGTTACCTGCACCACCTTCAATCAGGTCGAAATCAATCCCACCTTTGATCGTGTCATTGCCCGCATTGCCCCGTAAGGTATCTCGATTATTGCCCCCATCGATATAATCATCATCGCCATCACCATTGATCGTATCCTTGCCATCATTGCCAACCAGAGAATCAAACCCTATTCCCCCGAAGATAAAGTCATTTCCTCCTTCTCCCTTAATGGTGTCATCCCCATTATTGCCTTCTAGGCGATCGAAACCATCACCACCAGTTAAATAATCATTATCATCACCACCTCGAAGAAGATCTGAGCCGACTCCCCCCATGAGAGTGTCGCTATCGGCACCACCAACGAGGCTATCATTTCCCGCGTCACCAATCAGGCGATCGTTCCCCCGCAGACCGACAATCGTATCATTGCCTGCTAAACCTTCAATTCTGTCGGCTTTGACTCCACCAACTAGAGAATCATTATTCTCATCACCCATAACATTATTGCTAAAGGGTTCGGTGACTGTCAGAATTTGATTAACTGAGACGTTATTGAGTATTTGAGTTCTGCCCGATGGCCATTTGATTTCAACACGGTTAATCTGCTCATCTTGACCTAAACCAAAATGGAGACGTTGATCATTTTGCGCAAAGTTGTGAGTTCCGCTATTTTGTTCCCGTAATTGGGTTGTGCCCCCAGAGGTCACTCGGACTTGGGCACCAATGCCGTCACGATTAGATTCAATGCCGACTAGTTTAATTTGCAGCCAATTATTATTATTACCCTGATTTTCAAAGAGTTGGCTCGTATTACCTAGATAAGTTTTTCGAGGAGATTTGGTAATCGTAGAACTACTGAAAATATCGATCGCACCATCATTGTTCACATCGGCTGTCGCGAGTTTAGAACCTGTCTCAAAATCCAACCAAACAGGCCCCACAGACTCACTCTGGGCTCCCCCCGCCAGAGTTACTTTGATAAAAGTGCCATCACCTTGATTTTCGTAGAGAATATTTGGTTGATCATAGGTAGCATAGGAATTAGATATATAAATATCAAGATCTTTGTCGTTATCAAAATCTGCGGCAACGGCTGATTGGGCATTGGTTAATTCGGTTAAACCAGCAGCAACACTACTATCCTCATACTGACCTGTGGCTTCGTTATAGATCCAAAGTTGATCGCTTAAGGCATTCTCTAGAGGATCAACATTGGTAAAACCGATCGCTTGCAGATTGGTAATATTGGCGGTGGATTCTACTGCCGAGCGAATCTTCTCGAAGTTATAACCATTGACCCGAACTTGCCAGGTTTGATTATTGGCATTGTATCCAATATAAATTCCCCGAGCTGAGCGATCGCTTTTGATGCCTCCTATATTCGCACTATTAGGATTTAGGGCTAAAGCTGATACCCGATCTACTTCGTTGGTTCTGGGGTTATCATTGCTGGTTGCTGTTTCTGTAGTTTCTGAGCTGATATTAATAAAGGCTTCAAGCTCAGCAGCAGTTGGGTTGCGACCAGAGGAGCCAATGAAGATTTGACTAGGATTGATATCAATGGGCAGCGCATTAGGGCTAAAGAAATCGATCGCGACTGTTCCCGTAGTCCTAAAACTATAACCAGTCTCGGGGACGGCATTACTAAAAACTAAATCCGCCGCCACAATGCGATCGTTATTCTGGGAAACACTAGCATGATCAATATCATGACGCGATCGCACTAGGAAAATATCGTTATTTCCATCACCATCAAAATCAGCAATAATCGTATCTCTGGCCGATTCATGATCCGCAAAATCTTCTGATTGGTCGGGGTTCCCTTCGTTATTAATCGGGATATCAGAAGTTAGGGGAAAATTATAATCACTAGTGACATCAACAAAGCTATTGCCTGAGGAAATATCGTAGACTTTGAGGGGAAATTCAAAGGTTCCTTGAATAATTAAATCTAGTTTGCCATCACCGGTAAAATCAGCCAACTGACCATAACGAGAAGAACCAGGGACATCGAAGCCGACAGCCTCCGAGCGATCGATAAAAGTTCCGTTGGGTTGTTGTTCAAAATAGGCATTTGCCGAACTTCCATCGGGTCGAGCTGCAACTAAATTGACAAAATCTAGTAAACCATCGTTATTGCCATCAAACCAAATAGCGGCTCTGGTGCGAGCAAGTTTGTAACCAATATTGTTGTTTTCAGCTTCGTTAGTTAATAGATTAGAGTCGCGAAAACGATTGACAAAGAAATGATTGGATTGTCCTCTGCCATCTCCAACAATGCCGCCTAGTTGACCGCCCCCAGCGACAAATACATCGGGATCTCCATCATTATCCGCATCAATCCAAGTACTGCCATGGGTATCTCCCCCGCTACCCTGTCGCCAGTCTTCATCTAATAAATTGGTAAAGGTTCCGTTGCCATTATTAATGTAGAGAAAGGGAAATTTGGCATCGGGAAATAATACTTGATTGGCAGCATTATTGCTATTTATTGCCCCATTGTAACCATGGCCACTAATCCAAAGATCGACTAAACCGTCACTGTTGTAGTCTAACCAAGAAACGCTAATTGCTTCATCGCCTCGTTGTCTTGACCAGGTTATACCAGCAGTTTCTGCTGTATCTTGAAATGTATTGGATTGTAAGACCATATTAGTAATCGATATGCTTGAAGCAAATTAGTTTTAAGGAATTTTCTTCACGGAAAATTTGGCGCTTTTTCCTTTATTTAGGTGGCACCTTCGATGAAGATAAGATTCGGTATTTACGGACAAAAATAGAGCTATATATAAAATGTATTTATTTTGTTTCAATAGTATTATGCACAGAATATCAGTCTTTCTATTTAATTAAACGTAGTTCAATGCATTTACATAGAAATGTAGCAATTTTGTAAGTTTGATATTATGTGTTTAGACTACGTCTAATTTGAAACCTGTAGTTTTTGTAATTGTTTCGGGAATAGGGAATGGGAAATAGGTTTTAGGTAAATGGAAGGAAAACACAGCACTATTCAAACAGAACTATCTGCGGCTCTTAATGTAGCTCTCAAGCCCCAGAAGACTGCTCGTGCTTTTTCTGAATTGAGATGTACTTTTGGTGGACGCTCTACTGTTCCTGATGTGACTGTTTTTACCTGGGATAGAATACCTCGGGACGAGGACGGAGCGATCGCGGATTCTTTTGAAGTTGCACCAAATTGGACAATTGAAATCTTATCTCCTGAACAAAGTCAGACGAGAGTGACCAAAAACATTTTGCATTGTTTGGATAATGGGACAAAGTTAGGTTGGTTAATCGATCCTGGCGAGCGATCGCTATTCGCCTATTATCCTCAGCAACAGTTTGCGTTTTTTGAAGATGCTAATGATGTTTTACCTGTTCCCGATTTTGCAAGTTCGTTTCAGTTGACTTTAGGGGAATTGTTTGGCTGGCTGATGGAATAGTTGTCGCAATTCTCAATCTTTAATCATGTAGTTTTTTTAATATCTCTAAAACCATTTTCTTCAAATTTGGTAATTCTTCTGTCACAACTTTCCAGATTATTCGGCTATCTATTTGGAAATATTCATGAACTAGAATATTTCGGAAATCAATCATATCTCTCCAAGGTATTTCAAGATGATTTTCCATAAATGTTTTAGACATTGCCGAACTAGCCTCCCCTATGATTTGCAAATGGTAAACAATCCATGTGTAAACTAATTCATCTTGCTCAAATCTCTGTTTACCTTGTTTGGTATATTTTTCGATATTTTCAATAGCTTCTAAAATATCTCTTAATCTTTCGGTGTCACTTCTCATAGAGGAATGGCTTCTTTGATGACTCTATTTTTAATGCGAGCTTTTAGTCCAGTTCCTGTTACGATGTCGACTTTTCTTCCTAGCAATTTTTCTAGATCGCGAATTAATCGGACAGGAAACCAAGGGCTTAGATTTTCTCCCAAATCTACCAAAAAATCAATGTCACTATTAATATCAGCTTCTCCTCTAGCCACTGAACCGAATATTCTGATATTGTATGCGCCATGTTGATTAGCAATCTTGATAATTTCTTCTCGTTTATCTTGAATGTTTTCTTGAATATCCATTTTTTAATGCTTCATGATAAATGTTGTTCTATTTTACGGTTTGAGTACTCAAGCGGAATTAATTAAATGTTGATGTCTTCTGTTGCCTGTTGCCCGTTCCCCGTTCCCTAATCATCCCTAAATAATTTATTTTGCATAAGTACTTATATATAACCATCTAAGATTCCTTTTAACGGGTTGCTGGCCTTCCGTTCCCTATCTTGTCCGTAGCGCCATAATGTAGTACAGGTTCCCAATACGATAAACCAAGTTCCTAGTATGATTAGCCAATTTAAACTAATAGATTGCAAGGTAAGAAATCGCAGCATAAATCGAGTTGAGAAAACAACCACAATCGGGAACCAGCAGAAATAAGGAAAAGCCAAGATAGCTAAAAATCTTATCCAATCTTTTTTGGTTTTGGCTCTATCCCAAACTCCAATACCTATCCCTATTAAACTAAAAACAACAACAACAAATGAAGCTGCCAAAGCACTTTCCAAATATAAAGCAGCAGCAAATAAAGCAGAAACAAACAAACTCCAAAAAGTATTATCTTTAATAGTTGAAAGACCAAAAATAGCAAACATACCAGTTGCACCAATAACACCAGCAACATTCGCAACATTCGCAAGTACAATACTACTAGAAGAAATTACATAACCCGTAATAAACGCGCCAAAAAAGCCAAAAGTATAAAAACCAAAACTAGTAGCAAAGGCAGATTCATTAACGAGTGAAATTTCAGCCCAGACTAGATTATCTTTGAACAACCGCTGTATTTTCGTTCCGAAAGTCAAAATTCCAAATAATCCAAGCTGAAGAAAAGTACTGGGTTTTAATCTTTCTTCAATTCCTTTCCAGAAAGAAACCCAGAAAACAAATAATACATAAATTGGGAATCCCCAAGCAACATTGTTCCAATTATCAGGCTGACGAAGAACAAGTAAAACTATTTCTGCAATAGCCATAATAGAAGCAATAATTCCCATAGCTAGAACTAATCGATAATGATAGCTACTTTTGAATTGATACTCTATTTCCAAGAATAAGTTACGCCAATCAGAAATATTGGGACGACGCTGATTAGCAAAGCGATTGATTAAATCTAATTGCAATCTTGGTTTTAAAGTAGATAATATTTTTGACCAGGAAGCACTGGAAAATGGAGTACCTAAAATATGATTAACTTGTTCATTAATTTTTTCCTCTATTTCAGGAGTTTGTTTCTGTTGTTCTAACAGTGAATCTGTCAGCGAATTCCACTCCGGATCACTTGGAATATTAATCGGATCATGGATAGAAAGTAGAGGAATAATTAAACGTGGGTCTAGTTGTGGTAAAGAATTAGGCATTAATTCGGTGGGGGTTCTATCCAACATATCAACAATTCGACAGGCAATTATTGATAAGCTCTTGCTTGACGAATCATTAAATGGTTGCCAAATCCAATCTAGATCTTTTTCATTTTTCTGTTCAGCAGTTAACTCAATATCTTTTAAAGCTTCAGTATTGTCATTTTGAATAAATAATTCTGCTAAACTCCAAGCAGCACTAAAACATATAGACTCATCGGGATGCCAAAGAAAAGGAACTAGAGCTATAGATGCATCAGGGGTAGCTATCTTAGTTAGATCTTGAATAAATTTAATATCTTCCTTTTCAGCTAGAATAGCTAGTTGGGGAACAGCAAGATCTCCCATTCTCACTAAGGATTCCCTGATATTTTCTAAGCAATTTTTATGATCTTGATCTACTAAATTTTCACAGTATTCTTGCTTTCTCTTATATTCCTGAGCAAGTATTTTGGCTGCTTGAGGTAAATTAGTAAATGATAAAGCCTTGGCGGATGCTTGTTGTTTTGATGGACCTGAATTGTCATTAAGAACTGTTTCTAAAAAATCAAATACTGACTTTCGTCGACTGTTTTCTCGTAAATCAGCCGCAACAGCTCCAAAAGCTTTCGCTAAGTCATCATCAACAATTACTTTTTCTAACTGCTGTTTATAATAATCAATAATTTCATCAGCTAAGGTTTGCTCTACTTCCTTCGCATCAGCTAAACATTCAAAACCTGTCAGAGCATCATGCTGATGAACTTGCTTAATTAATGGTGTTTTATCTCCAGTCAAGCCACACCAAAGTTTAACTGTTTCTCGCCAGGTTACGCTATCTTGCTTAAATCTATTGACTAGTTCTTCTTCTTGATTAGATAAGGCTTCGGCTGCAAAATATTCCTGTAACGTGAGGTGAGAAAATTGATATCTTTGTCCTCCATCAATTGGTAATAATAAGCCACTACGATCCACTATTTCAGCTAAGATTGCCTTAGTCTCTTGTTCTGGATTTAAATTTAGAGAAGGCAACAAAGCTCGAATTTGTTCTACAACTTGTTCATATTCAATATTGCGGCGATCGCGTTCTTGTAAACTAGCATTATCCTGGGCAAATAAGGCCAATTTTTGTAAAACTCTGCGTTTATGAATTGCTTCAAATTGATTAGGAATCTGTCGTTCTTCATCCCGTAACTTTAATAAATGGGTAACAGCTTCTTCATAAAAGGCTGCTCGTGAATGAGGCAAGATAAATTGTTTATCTGCATAGAGATAAGCAATAATTGTTAGAAGTAATGGATTACGAGCTAGAGTAATAATTTGTGGGCGATCGCGTAAAGTAGAAATCAGCTGATTAATAGATTTCTCTGGTGGTAATTCTGGTTCCCATACCTTGAGAAAATTCCGAATCTGGCGATCGCTAAATTCAACAATCTCTAAAGTTTGATCAACACAATTATTAAATTCATTATGATAAACAGCACTACGACAAGTAATAATTACAGGACATTGTTCGTAGGTATCCAATAAATCTTTGATTAAATTGATAACGCGATCGCGAACGTTACTATTAACCTCATCCAAGCCATCTAATAACAACATCAAATTGCCATTATCCAAGGCTTGACCAATAAAATTCTTAGCCTCAGGAAAATCTTCTCGTTTAAAGGCTTCGACCAATTTCGTTTGTAAATTATCTATATCAAACTTTTCTAGTTCGTTTAAGCGATTGAGTTCTAATAAAACAGGTGTAAAGTTAGTTGATATCTTGCTTGATTTTTCGTCTGCCCAAGAAAATGCCAAATATTTCAACAACATTGATTTTCCTGAGCCAGGACTACCTTTGATCATCAACCGAGGATATTTACTAATCGCATCAAAAGCATCAATCTGACTATTATCTGATTTCCCAGAAACCTTTAACGGCACAAAAATATCCTTCATTTCCAAAGGACGATTGGGACGAAAAGGAATTTTTAATTGTTGATATTTATTAAATAAAGAGCCGCGATATCGCTTGAGAGAAACTGACCAGAAAAACTTTAAACCAGAAACTTGATTGTAGAGCCAATCCCCAGTTTTACTATAAAGATTCTCAATCCAATTAGTTAGCTTCTCTTTGAGAAAGAATAAGATCCCGACAATTAATGCAATACTCCAACCTAAACCATTAAATAAATTGTCATTGATTTTTTCCCAGACATCAGCATCCTTGATTTCCTTTAATCGGGTATATTCATCTTCATAAATATTCGCGATTTCTGGCGCAGTTAAACCAAAAGCATTCGTCTCATAAAGTTTAATTACCAATGATGTGTCCATTGCCTTCTCATTCTGGACATGGCGATTGGCAAATTCTTTAATATCTTCAATCAAAGCTTCGCGATCGCTGTTTTGGGGATTCTGAGAATAAATCGGCGACGCTAATCCCAACCAAACAGAAATTGCTAAAGACAGCACAAACACACTAACCAATCTTCGCGTTTTGAAACGCTTGCGCGAAAACTTTTCCCAGAGTCGAACGAACTTGATCACTGTTTATCTAACCAGGCTTTAAAGAATTTTGTGTCCTGATTATAGCGATTATGCTACACCAAATCAAATCAAGATTGTCACGAAGAGTTCACTCTTTACTGGTTCAGAACAAAGGTTTGGGGATTTAGGGATTTAGGGATTTAGGGATTTAGGGAAAAGCCTATTACTTCCGTTGTTCAACTTGGAAAATTTAACGGGGCTTTGCCCTTGAAGGCAGAGGGCAGAGGGCAGAAGGATAAAACTACTTCTAACTTATCCCTTTAGTAAGATTGAAAATCAAACAACCACCAAGACGAGCCCTAATTTTTCAACCCATTAGTCAAACCTTCGCCGGGGGTCTGGGGCGGGCGGTTCGCCCCAGTTGGGGGTTTGGGGGACTAGTCCCCCAATAGAAATCATGGATCTTGTCGGACATCTCAAAAAAAACAAGCAACCCCCAAAAATAACGAGATTGCTTTATATACTATAATTTCTTTTTTTATAAAAAGGTTATTAAGAATTCCCACCAACCTTGTTAGTTTGGATATAAAGAATAAGCAAAAACACAGTGGGAACTAAAATAAATAAAATAGTTGCAACAAAACCGAGATCATTAACTTCCATAAGAACAGTAGCACCTAAGTAACTTACAAATTGACGAATAACTCTACTGAGGCAAGCCTTAGCAAAGGAATGCACGAGTCTGACAATTATTAGAATATCATTACTTAGGTTGCATGATAATTGGTTGTCGCAATAATTACAGTTTGCGCTTAACGCTTAGACTTGTCCTTAAGCTTGGGCTTCGTCGCAACAGTTACCGAACCATTTACTGTCGCTTGGCAAGCTAAACGATAGCTATCTGGTTTCTTCTTCAGTTTGCGTTGCTCAAAGGCTGTTCTAGGAGAAAGGTTCTCCATACCCTCAACAATCTCGACAACACAGGTCCCACATTGGCCATAACCACCGCAGTTAGTCAATTTCCCCTTAAGAGTATAAATATCTATCTTATTTTCCAAAGCCCTTTCCCGAAGATTCGCACCTAAGGCAAATACAACTTCTTTTTCTTCTTTGACGAATTTAATACTGGACATAACTGCCGTTTTCATGTTTAATTTCGTTAATTATAATATTAAGAAATGATAAGAAATAATTGAGCAATAAGCAAGAGACCAATAAGAAAGGAAGACAGAAGAACTAGGACAAAAGCAAAAAATTTCATTTAGCCTCTGGTAGAACCACAGGAATTGTAAAGTGAAACTGACTTCCTTGATTTTCCCCCTCACTAGTTGCCCAGATAGTGCCACCCATATTCTGAATAATCTGACGACAAATAGCTAAGCCCAAGCCCACACCACTAACGCTGCGACGAAGATAACTTTCTGTTTGGGAGAAACGATCAAAAACTTTTTCCAATTGTGATGGTTCAATGCCCCTTCCCGTGTCAGCAATGACAATTTCTAAAGTTCGCGCCTCCGAAGACAAGTTACTTTCTGGGTGATTAATTTTTGCTTGGATCGCAACCTTTCCCGTCTCGGGCGTAAACTTGCAGGCATTGTCTAACAATTTTACTAAAACTTCGACTAACCCCTCCGCATCTGCGGAAATTATGGGAAGATTTTTGGGTAATTTGGCTTCAATTTCTGGTTTAGCCGCATTTTGATAAATTGATTCTATTCTTCGCTGGGCTAAGGCGATCGCATAGTCTAATTGTAGAGGCTCAATGCGACGATAGACATTGCCAGTTTCCAATTTAGAAAGAGTTATAAAATCTTGAATCAACTGACGTAATCTCTCAGTATCACCGAGCGCCGTGTTTAACATCGCCGTTCTAATAGCAACTGGCATTTCAGGTTCTTCGGCCAAACTTTCTAGAAAAATCCGAATTGTCGATAAAGGGGTGCGTAATTCATGCCCGACAATAGCAATTAGATTACTTTGAATTCTTTCAATTATTTCCAATTGATGGTTTAACTCGACTAAATCTGTATAAGCACTAGCTTGTGCGATCGCAACCCCCACATTGGTCGAAACAGCTTCTACCAGAGCAATATCCGCCGCTTGCCATTTATGCTCTGCGACTCCGCCATAATGAATTTCTAACATGCCCAAAAGATTGTCTTGGTAACGGATCGGAATCAGTAACCAACTGCGAATTTGAGCTTGACTGATCTTCGCTTGCAAAAACTCATTTTTTTTGATGTAAACATTGCTCTCGGCATTATTAATTGCTAAAGCCCCATTAGTTGCTTGAGCCGCCACAAACAGAGGATTATTACTCAGCAACCATTTCTCCCCCACTAGAGAAGTCATTTCTGGGGCAGCAGATTCACATTCAATAGTCACAGAACTATCTTGCTCCTTCAACCTATAGAGTAAACAACGACAGTGAGGAAATAATTTACCCAATTCATTGACCGTAATCTGTAAAACTTCTTGAGGGTCTAGAGAACTACGCAAAGCAGAAGAAATAGAATTAATTAGTCGTTCTTTGCGTTCTGCCGTGGCAATAACTTGATAAGCCTTGAATAATTTATACTGTCCTGCCTGTAAATAGGTGACCAGTCTTTGAGTGAAAATCTCTAAATCTACCGATTGAGTAGCTAGCAGAAACTTTCTAGTGGGAGTTTTCAAGCTCAGATTATATAGTTCCCGAGTTTGCCGCAAATTCTCAGTCAGCTCAGGATGGGCAACAGCAATTTTGTCGAGCAACCATTTAGCTGCGGCATGACAAATATTCCGCTCAAACGTCCAAAAAGCTTCAAATCTTTTTCCTTGGTCAATAAAATCATCATTTTCTCCCTGTTCTCGTCCAATAACACAGGCAGTATACTGTTGACCAACAATAACTAGATGTCTTTCCTCGATCGCAATATCTGTTGCGCCCAGGGCAATAGCTCGATAATTAGATTGTTTTTCTGTGGTATCTTCGATATCTGATTGTTGGGTAGAATCGACAAAAATATAAATTTGATCCGTTATCTGGGAAATTCTTTGATAGCGACGCATCTCAGGACGAAAGAATTGTCCTAGACGAAAATTGGCAATGATCAAAGGTGCGTCATCTCCTGCTAAAACTAAGTCTTCCATCGCACGACATAAGGCCATCAAAGGAGACTTAAAATACATTTGAGGACGTAAATGGGAATAAGCTGTTACTAAATGCTTGAATAGGGATTGATTTTTAGTCACAAAGTTGCTTAGGGGACGGGGAACGAGGAACGGAAACCAAAAAAGTTATTCTATGAATTTGAGTATAGTCCTTCTTCAATTAATACTAATTATTCAAGCTCTCTGGCAGAAAAACTGATGAATCTATACAATAGTCTCACTGAAAATCAAGTTTAAAAACTCTAATACTCGGTTATTGGTATCATTAGCTACATTTAAGTCAAATCTGCCCAAAATTGCTGAAGAGAAAGTTACTCTTTCTCGTAAGATCACTATAATTGATTCTATCAAGCGCCACATCATATCAGAAGCAAAGGAGCAAGCACTAAATTACAATGATCGATCAACTCTGGATATTACTCTGTTCGGGTTTAGTGCTTCTGATGCAAGCAGGTTTTATGTGCCTGGAGTCGGGCTTAACTCGCGCTAAGAATAGTATCAATGTCGCAGTTAAAAATATTGCTGATTTTGGCATATCAGTAGCCTTATTTTGGGCCTTTGGCTTCGGCATTATGTTTGGACTCTCTCAATACGGATTAGTTGGCACTAGCAACTTTTTTCCCTCCGCTGAAGCAGAGCAATCATCGATGATTGTTTTTTTTCTCTATCAAGCGATGTTTTGCGGGACAGCAACCACAATTATTTCTGGAGCCATAGCAGAACGCCTCAAATTTAGTGCCTATATCATTATTGCCGTCTTAGTCTCAGGGATGGTTTATCCTGTATTGGGTCATTGGGCTTGGAATGACAACGGTTGGCTAAAACAGTTAGGTTTTATTGATTTTGCAGGTAGTACGGTAGTTCATGGTGTTGGAGCCTGGGTCAGTTTAGCAACCTTAATTATCATCGGTGCGCGGCAAGGTCGATTTGGTTCTGCCAAAACCGTCAATAAAATTCAGGGAACCAATTTACCTTTTGCTGTTCTTGGTGCCTTACTACTTTGGGTAGGCTGGCTTGGTTTTAATGGGGGAAGTACGTTAGCTCTTAATGAACAAGTCCCAGGAATTATCCTCAATACTGTATTGTCTGGGGTAGCGGGAATGCTAACTGCAACTTTATGGAGTCAGTTGCACTACGGCAGAATTGAGGTTGAAGAATTAATTAATGGCTCGATCGCAGGCTTAGTGGCAATTACTGCCTGTTGTAACCTGGTGGCAACTCCTTTATCTGTGATTATTGGAGCGATAGGCGCGATCGTCGCTCAGTTAGTTTCGCGGACTCTTCAAAGATGGGGCATTGATGATGCAGTGGATGCGGTGGCAGTTCATGGAGCAGCAGGGGTTTGGGGAACGGCTTGTGTGGCCTTATTTGGTAAATTGGGGATAATTGACACGGGTTTAAGCCGAATTAGTCAGCTTGGAGTCCAATTACTGGGCATCGCGGTAATTTTTGGTTGTGCTTTTGGCCTAACTTTAGCCTTACTTAAATCACTAAATTTCTTTTTTGAGTTACGAGTATCTTCTGAAGCAGAACAGTTGGGCTTAAATGTCTCCGAACATCAAGCAAAAACCGACACCTACGAGTTGTTTCAGGTTATGGATCTCCAAGCTAGAACTAATGATTTGAGTTTAAGAGTTCCTGTAGAATCTTTTACCGAGATTGGACATATTGCGACTCGCTACAATCAGGTTATGGATTCACTCCAGAAAAATCATCAACAAAGTGCCGAGTCATTAGAAGAACTCTATGCTGTAACCGCAACAGTAATTTCCGCAGTGGAAAACAAAAAGTTCTCCCCTGAGGATTTTGCTGCTTTTGCCTCTCGTTCTGATGAATTGGGCATTCTGGCACGAGTTCTACAACAAATGGTGGAGATGATCAATGCTCAACAGCAGGAGCTGGGGAAAATTCAAGGAGCATTGCAAACATCTGTCGTCCAACAGCAAAATTTAATCATCGAGATTTTAAAAGGTCGTTTTGATGATATTCCCGAGTCGATTATTAATCAGGTTCAATCTAATCAAGATTTAGATCAATTGTCCTCATTTATGCAGAAGGCGATCGCAATTCCCAATTTAGAAGAATTTACCCCTCAGTAGAGGCCAACGGCCATTCGCCCCTAGGAAATTTCTTTCATCCAGGCAATGCATTCAGTAAGCTGTTGCTGCATAGCGTGGCGATCGCTATGATAACGACGACCATGACCAGGTAAGACCCATTCAAAAGAATATTCAGTCAGTTTTGCCATCGATTTGATTTGTTCTGACCAAGAATAGAAACAGTAACGGGGGAAGGCATTCAAATGTTGCAAATGAGACGACCAGGCTAAATGATCTCCTGTAAACAGAAATTTCTGCTGATAAAGCAAAACTGTATGACCCTTGGTATGTCCTGGGACAGGAATAATTAATAAATCATCGGCTAATGCGATCGGCTCAGTTCCCGATACAATAATTTCTACATTTTTTGTTCCCTCACGAATATCATCTTCATGGAGAATCCGCTCACAACCAAAATGCTGCTGGAATTTTTCGTGATCGGCAACGTCATCTTGATGAGTCAGATATAGATATCGAATACCGCCCAACTCTTCGAACCTTTTGACTAAAGGTGGTGTGAAACGCGGCGAATCGATTAAAACATTACCATCAGGTCTTTGAATAAAATAAGTAGTCGCACCAAAGGATTTCTCGGAATGATAACCGCAATGATAGACATTATCTGTGATTAATAAAGGAAAGGTTTGCTGGACAGATTTGATGTCTCGCGGTTTTTCAACGGTCCCAATAGATGCCGTGGGACAAGATAATAATGCTTGGATTGCTTGTAATCTCGAAGCAGATTCCTGGGGTTGCTGATACACAGCCGATTGGGTTCCTTGGCGATTAAATATTTCTGGTGCCATCCACCGACAGGTATCGCAATCTATACAACTAGAATCGACATAAAAATCACCGATCGCATTCTCGCTTCTTCTCTGTTTAAGTGTTGCCATGATTTTTCAACAAGTCATAATCATTACGACTTTATTTTAGCAATTATTTATTTGATTCTGAAGAATAGATTGGGTATTAGCCAAATTTTGCGTTTTCTATGATTGACCGGAAAAAACTCCAATGGTTATTTTGTTCCAAGCACCAACCAGCTTTGACTACCGAAGGAATTGTATATCCGCCAAAAGTCTCTTCCGATATCACTTCTGCTTCAAAGAGCAGATATTGCCAGCTGCCATCTTCAGTTTGATTGCTCCAACGAGGTAAAGAAATTTTGCGGAGTTTGCCGTCAGAATCTATGGTGAGGGTTAAAGTGGTTGATTCACGGGCTATGTGTAAACTGGCTTGGATAGTGTTATTTGCGATCGCCTGCCAGGTTACTTGATTATGCGGTAACAATGCCGAGGGCAACCAAATATATGCAGCTACCAGCCTACCAATACTAGAACGCGTGATCTGCTTATTTTGAGCATCCATGAAAGGAAGCAAACCCCAAAATGAAAAGCATGTTCTACCTTGGCCTCGATAAAAATAATCTGCCCCTCGAAATCTTGCTAATTTTTCACCGATATTTGCTTGCCAGACAAAGCCTGGCGCAACAGAAATGATTTCAGAAGCTTGCATTGGTAGCCAGGCAGTTGTTGGTTTTAACTGGAAACTGCCGCTCATTGATAATTCTACAGAGGTCGCTAAGACTGTTTCCGGGGCGATCGCATGTAAAAAATACCTTTGAACAGGTTCTTCTAAATCGGCAATCATTGCGAGATTAAACGCGAGATTGGTTGCTGGAGAGTTAAGAGATCGCCAAATTTGCCTAATAATGCGATCCGATCTGAGTCGGATTAAAATTAGCATGCCCAGAGTCGCGATCGCCAAGAAAATTATCCAAATTTGCCTCATGATCGATAACACTCAAGAATAAGCTTTAGTATTCTCCAATTCTAGACTTGTGGGCTTTGTGCGATCGCTCTACTTCATGTACTTTAGTGAGAGGCTACTTGATATTCTCAACAGAACATTTACCTTAACCATTATCTTGAGAATTATTAAATAATTTACCGATGCCATTAATTTTAAAGCCTGGCGGTACATAGTCACTCGGTAAGTAATTTTCAGGTATTGTATTTTGATTACCATCTCTAATGGCAGAATATTGCGGCGACAGAATTTCGATATCAGCCTCATTGCACTTATCCTGAATATTTTGATGGAGTTGAGAAGTAGTTAAAAGTTTGGTTTTTACAGTTGGTATGTGAGCTCTCAATTCATAGCTAACATAAAAATCATCTAGACTAGTCTGGAAAACACTGGGAGCAGGCTTTTCTAGAACATTTTCTGTAGCATGCGCCGCATCAAGCAAAACCTGATGTACTTTCCGCCAAGGCACATCATAACCAAGAGTCACGGTGGTGCGAATCATCAGTGGTTGTTTAAGCTCTCGCTCCAGCGCATTGTAATTAATAATACTAGAAGACATTAAATTAGCATTAGGGATAGTAACAATTTCACCAGTGATTGTACGAATACGGGTCGAAAGAATAGTTTTTTCATGGACAAAACCAAAGTGATCTTCAGTTTTAATCAGATCACCAAGACGAAAGGCTCGGGTGTAAATAATCACAGTACCTCCTACTAGGTTAGAAACTGTAGCAGCTCCACCAAAGGTAATCAGAGCACCAACTAGCAATGAAATACCTTGAAAAGCAGGAGAATTATACATTGGGAGATAAGGGAAAATGATAGCCAAAGCACTAGCAATAATGAGAATAACTACTATTTTTTTTGTAGGTTCAGCCCAATCTTGATCAAATCCTGGTAGGCTAATTATCTCTTGCTCTATCGCTTTAAAAAATAGGTTACAAAATCTTATCAAGTAATAGGTAATAATAACCGCTAGTATAATAACGAATAAGTTGGGTAAAAAATTTGCAAAACCGTTAAAAGCTAACTTTAAGGCTCCGTAAATTGGTCGGCGAAATTGCACTCCAAATCTTCTAGTTTGAGGAAAAATGCGAAAAATAAGGTCAAAATAGAATGACAGAAGAAGAAGTACAATTATTAGCCTGCTAAATTTAATTAAACTAGATAAAAACTTGGATTCATTTTCGACAGAAAATAGTTCCAGTCCTTGAATTCTTAAGCCTCTATTATTTGAACGCCTGGCTTCAATAAAGTTCTGAGTAATGGATACCAATTTAAAAATTAAGCGGATTACGATAACTAGCCCAAGAGTCAAAGCTACGCTTAAAATAATATTCTCAAATAGGCCCTCACTACTTCGTACTTTTCTATATTCAACAATGGCATTTGCGATAGCTTGAGCATATTGATTAGCTAATTTATTCAAAGACTGATTAGCCTCTTTTGCATCGTCATTCGTGATCCCGAAGATAAGTATCTTCTCCTGCCCGTCATCTTCTGCTGTAATAAGAATTACTTCTTCAAGATCTTGAAGCTCGATAGAATCAACAGATATAGAATAGTTTTTAGCAATTGTTTCAATCTGTTTAGTGACTATGTCTGCCCGCTGCTCAGCAGTTGTCGTCCGGCCATCAACTTTAATCGTAAATAGGGTTTTGCCATCTAGAAGAACGGGAAATTCAGTTGTTTTCCCCTGGGAGATATCTCTTTCTGGCTTTAATTCTTTATCAAGAGGCTTTGGTTCGGTGTCATTTATATCTTGGGCAATGATATTTACAGCACTGGGGTAATAGTATTTATCTTGAAAGTTAGCTAAATATATTTGTCTATCGCTTGCCCATCCATCCTGTGCCCAAGAAAATGTTATCGACCCATATTGTCCAATAATAAAAGAGCTCAACAGAAAAATTATTAGTAATCCTATTAGCTTTTGTGTTATTTTTGTAAGACTCATTATTAATAGGCGGTTTCGATTAAAGCTGAGTTAAGGAAAGAAGCTAATCTATAAGCTTTCAAACTCAAAAACCAGCAATTACGGGCATTATATCGGATTCAGAGAAAAGCACCGAATTTTTTCCTAATATTTTCCGTGAGTTTCCTGAGCTTTCTCATAATTGCAGGATAGATTTTTTCTAAGACTTGCGACTAGTTCCATAATCTCGATTAAATTCATTTAATCTGCCCCCTATTGCACAGTTAATGCATAATATTCAACCCATTCAGGGGGCAAGTGCAAACTAATTCAAAGGGTCACCCACTCTTTGACTAAATTAGTCTTGTCAGGTTAATAAAAAATGAACAAAATTTTAAGTGTTTCTTTTAGCATTATAGGCGTCCTATTCACTGCAACATCATTACTAGCTCAAGAAAGTCCCGAGTCTGAAATTTCTGAGCCGTCAACTAAAATCGCCACTGAACAGTCCAAAGAGCCGAAATGGGAAGTCGACATTGAGCCAACCTTGTTAGTTCCTCTTAATCTTGATGGGGGCGTTGGTGTTGAGATTGATGGAGATGAAGATGGAGATGGCAGTGATGAAGGTAATAGTAGTGGTGTAATTGAGATTCCTATCGCTGTAAAAGGAGATTCCGAATTTAACTTTGACGAAGCACTAAGACTATCTGGTCGGATCGAAGCTTGGCACAGAAAAGGACTTGGTATTATTTTTGACGGTACCTATACTCGCTATGGAGAAAGTGGTTTTGTTGCTGCGGACATTGAATTAATAGAGAGCGATCCCTTCTTTCGTATTGAAGTCCCGACTGAGATACTCGTCCAGCAGGGTATCTTTGTCTTGGCAGCAGGTTATGAAGTAATTGAGTCAGAGCTTGGCCGCAGAAAATCCCCCGACCGGCCTGGATATCCGATTCTAAGATTCAGGCCATTTTTGGGAACGCGATTTACTTTTATTGATATCTCCGCTGATTTTGAGGGTATACCAGATATAGATATTGATGACTCTTTCTTCGATTTAATGGTCGGAGCACACCTCGATTTTCAGGTATCTCAAAGGTGGAATTTTGGAGTTAGGGCAGATTACTCCGGTTTTGGAATCGGTGACAGTACAGACAGTACGGTTACAGTAGTTGCGGGAGCAGAGTGGAGTGTGTCAAAACTTGTCGCATTTCGATTAAAGTATCGGTTTTATGAAATTGATTTTGATCGCAATAGCAAGCTTCTAGAAGACAACTATACAATTAATTTTGAAGAGCAAGGCCTTTGGTTGGGAGTCAGTTTCAGGCTTTGACTAGTTTTTCACCGACATTTGCTTGCTAGACAAAATCTGTAGCTAAAGAAATGATTTCGGAGATTTGCATCGGTGGCCAGGCAGTTGTTGGTTTTAACTGGAAACTGCCGCTCTTTGCTAATTCTACAGAGGTCGCTAAAGCTGTTCCCGAAGCGATCGCATGTAAAAAGTACCTTTGAACAGGTTCTTCTAAATCGGCAATCATTTCGGGATTAAATGCAAGATTGGTTGCTGGGTATTTTAGCGATCGCCAAATTTGCCTAATAATGCGATCCGATCTGAGTCGGATTAAAATTAGCATGCCCAGAGTCGCGATCACCAAGAAAATTATCCAAATTTGCGTCATGATTCAGTACACTCAACTGTGAGCCAGAGGAGAGGGTTTATTTGCCCAACTAGGCAAACCAATTGGTTGTTGTAGCAGTGTTTCTAGTTCTTGCTCAGAAATGTACAGTCCCTGGAATTGAGGATCGCTTGCTTGCTGTTGCCGTGCCTGCCAAACTTGAACTCGAACTAGTAAGTCAATGCGTTCTAGCTCAGCTAAAAGATGTTCAACTGATGTAGCATAGTAGTCCATTTGACTTAGGTGATAGTAGACACGGTTTATGTTGACATAATTTTTCTCTCAACAGCTATTAATCATTCTAATAATTCATACTGTTTTGCAGTCGGAAGAGGCGATCTCATTATGAACCAATGAGATCAGAGCGATCGCGAACTTAGATTAGCAAACAATTGTGCTACCAAATCCAAATCCTTATCTCCAGGGGATTTTTCTACGCCACTAGATAAATCAATGCCATTAGGTTTAACTTTGATTAAAGCCGCCAATATATTGTCGGGATTTAATCCCCCTGCAAGCATCCAAGGCAAAGTGGGGCTGAATTGCCGTAGGTCTGCCCAATTTATAGTCTGACCTGTGCCACCTAGCATTTGGGGATGATAAGCATCTAAAAGCAAAGTATCAACATAATCTGTGTAAAGCTCCGTTTCGCTTAGGCATTCTGCGGTTCTGATGCGAAAAGCTTTGATAATTTCAGTTTTGCCTGGTAGTTTCGAGCGTAGTTGTTGGCAAAACTCTGTTGATTCTGAACCATGCAGTTGCACTCCACTTAAGCCTGTCTCAGTGACAATTTGAGTGATTTCGCTGATCTCTACATTAGCAAAAACACCAATAGTGTCTACCGAGATTGATAAGTGCTGAATAATTTCCTTGATTTGTGATGGCGTAACATATCTTGGCGATCTCTCCACACAGATAAAGCCCAAGGCGGTTGCACCCATTCGAGCAATCTTTTGACCTTGTTCGGGCTTTGTAATGCCACATATTTTAATTCGCATAATGATACTTTCACAACTTGGTAACTCGCGCTTATTCTTATTTATTCGTTATTAATACGATGACTATACACAAAAAACATAAAGATTGGGTGAATTACTGACGCTTTTAAATCCTGCTAGTCGGTAATAATTATTTTAATTGTAAAGGTGTTATGAATTTATCGGTATTTTGTCTGAAATTTACGAAAAATTACTATTGTTGACAATAAGAATACATTTTATATTTATAGATAAGAAACAAACAAGAAATACATAAAACTACTAATCAATACTTAAGTAAACACCATGAACTACGCTCAACTACTACAAAGAATTACTTGCTCTTGTTTAGGTACTTTAGCTGTTTCTCTAGCATTTGTTCAATCTAGTTTTAATGAGGCTCAAGCAGCCGCTATCCCTGTAGGAGGAGACAATGCTTGTCAGTTAGATTGGAGTGAAGTCAATAAAGCAGATGCCACAGCCTGGGACTTTACCGGAAACCTCGGCGATCGCACTGATTTAGCGAGAGTTTATTATCATTCGCCATCAGGTTTATATCTCAGAATTTCCGTTGCCCAAAGATGGAATTGGAATGGCAAAAAAGCCGCACCGAGTTTAGGTCAACCAGCGTTGACAGATAATAACCCTTTTGTCCCCAAAATTACTGACTATTCTCATTATGGAACTGGTGGTTATGGCTTAGGGGAACACCTATTTGCGATCGGACTAAACACCACGAATCATGATCTAAGTGTTACGGATGCCACCAATAAACTAGAAATTGAATTTTTCCAAGATGCATCTTTAACTCAGAAAGCAGAAGTTGAATCTCTAAATTTTGTAGCTACAGATTTAGATTCTGGGGCGACCAATACAGAGCAAATCATCGTTGCAGTTGAAGATAGCACTGGTAATGAGCCCACGCTTTATTTCGACAAACCACTCAATAGTTTAATTGATGATAGTTTAATCAATATTGGCAACAAAACAGTTACAGGAGTAGCACAAGAAATCACTGATAGCACAGGAAATATTGCTCCTGTGGTCAAAGGAAACACTCATAAATTGTCACTAACTTATCAACTTATGAATACGCCCACTACTTCTAGTGATGACACTACCAATAAATACACCTATATTTCCAATTTGTCCTGGTGTGGTCAAGCTTCGAATTTTCCTAATGATGAACCTGTAGATGTTGAAGATCCTACTACTCCAGATAAGATTGTTTATGCTGACTAGAACACCGATTCAGTATTTTAGTATTCAAAGTTAGTTTTGAGTTAATTTCGGACGAATTCTAACTCATATTAGATCGCTTAACTATTATTAAAAGTTTTCAATTTAACTTTCCTACCTATTGGAATACACATCGGAGTATTTGCTAGAGGATCGCAAATAATACGACATTCTAGGCCAAATACCTCTCGTACCATCTCTTCGGTCATTACTTGTTCTGGATTTCCAGTTGCATAAACTTTTCCCTGTTGTATTGCGACAATATAATCCGCATAACGACAAGCTAGATTGAGATCGTGCAAAACCATCACAATAGTTTTACCTTGATCCTGATTAAGCTCGTAGAGTAAATCTAATAATTCTATTTGGTGAGCTAAATCAAGAAAAGTTGTCGGTTCATCTAACAATAAAATCTCTGTATCCTGAGCCAGAATCATCGCAATCCAAGCTCGTTGTCCCTGTCCTCCTGAAAGATTATCCAAGGCTTTATTTGCCAGTTCGCTCATCGCAGTAATCGCTAAGGCTTCTTCAACCTTTTTTTCATCTTCGATTGACCATTGCTGTACCCAATTTTGATAGGGATAACGACCCATTGCTACTAAATCTCTGACTGTTAATCCTTCTGGACTCTTAGGCCGTTGAGGAAGCATTCCTAATTTTTTCGCCACGGTTTTACTCGAAAGTTGAGAAATTATTTTGCCATTTAAATAAACAGCTCCTCTTTTGGGCTTCAATAAGCGGGCTAAACCCCGGAGCAAAGTAGACTTCCCACAACCATTCGCACCGACAAATACAGTAATTTTGCCTTGGGGAATTGTTAAATTTAAATTCCGAACTATGGGCACCCCTTCATAAGCAAGCGTAAGCTCTTTGGTTTCTAGGCTATTAAGATAATCCTGGTTCATAGTTGACGGTTTTTGACTAACAGATAAACAAAATAAGGGGCACCAACAGCCGCAGTAATAATTCCACAGGGCAGTTCTAGAGGTGCAAATAGAACCCTTCCCAGTAAATCGGCAATAACGACTAACATTCCTCCCATGACCGCAGCGACAGGTAATAGTCCTTCATGAGATGCGCCTACCAATTGTCTTCCTAAATGAGGTGCCATTAAACCGACAAATCCGACTGCGCCTGCTGTAGCAACTGATGCTCCGGCTAGGGCGACACTGGTTAATAGTAAGAAACCACGTTGCCACTCAACCCGACTACCCAAAACCTGAGCGACTTCATCTCCTAAATTTAGAGTATTTAACTCTCTGCTCAAAATTAAGGCAACCAAGCCAAATACGACAATCCAGGGAATTAATGCCCAAACTTGTGACCAACTACGCCCATAAACGCTCCCTGCTAACCAAACTAGAGCTTGGGAAACTGTATTAATATCTCCAAAAGTAATCATTAAATTGCTCAAGGCATTGGCAATGAGACTAACTCCAATCCCAACTAAAATTAATTTCACGGGGGAACTTCCTTCCTGCCAAGCCAATAGATAAATTATGATCGCAACTGTCAGCGCACCGGCAAATGCGACAAGAGGAATCAAAGATACAGAGATATTGGGGAATAAAACAATTAGTGTTACAGCTGCTAAAGCCGCGCCAGCGTTAATTCCGATAATATCTGGTGCTGCTAACCGATTGCGAGTAATCCCTTGAGTTATGGTTCCTGCGATCGCGAGTCCTACTCCCACTAAAAAGGCCACAATGGTTCGCGGTAAGCGCAGCGTATTGATAATAAAGCCATAATCTTCATTTGCTGTGGGCAACCCTAACAAGGTTTTAACGACATCTAGAGGTGCAATGTAATATTCTCCATAACCCACACTAATTACCATTGCCATAAGAGTAATTGCGATCAGAACGAGCAGTACTTTCGGTACTCTGAGATCGCTCTTGAAAGAAATTGGTAAACCCGCAGGTCGAATTATGAACCATTCTTTTGTCATTAGTTCTTTACTTGATGCCTAATTAAATAAATAAAAAACGGCGCGCCAATCAAAGGCATCATCAAACCGACAGGTAATTCACTAGGTTGAACTACCAAACGAGCACAAATGTCGGCAATTACCACCAAGATCGCGCCAAAGATCGCCGAATAGGGCAGAATCCATTGATAATCGACTCCCACCAAGAAACGAACTAAATGAGGTATCACTAAACCCACAAAGCCAATCGGACCTGCGATCGCCACACTCGAACCTGCCAGTAACACAACACTGATAGCTGCCAAAATTTTTATGAACCCTGTAGACTGGCCTAAACTTCTCGCCGTATCTTCCCCCAAACTGAGCAGAGTAATCTGTTTACTCAGAGCTAACCCTAAAACCAATCCGATACAGATATAAGGTAAAACCTGTAAAACTAGGTTCATATCTCTACCTGCTACAGAACCAGCTAACCAAAATCGAATTTCTTCTAGAGTTCTTTGGCTTACGATTAAAATCCCGCTAGTAATCGCAGAAATAAAAGCAGTCAGGGCTGCCCCAGAGATCGTTAGATTAAAGGTCGTTAGACCGGCTCGACCCAAGGAACCGAGAAAATATACTGTTACGGCACTCAGCGCCGCCCCGGCAAAAGCAAACCAGGCATAGACATTCAAACCAACATTACCCAGAAGAAATGTTCCGACGACCACCGCAAAAGCTGCTCCGGCATTAACGCCTAAGATACCAGGAGAAGCTAAGGGATTACGAGTTAGTCCCTGCATAATGGCTCCAGCTACGGCTAATGCGGCACCAACAAAGATGGCAATTAGCGATCGCGGTAGCCGAACTGTGCGAATAATCAGATGATTGCTAGAACCATCAAAAGCAGTAAAAGCTTGATATATATCTTGGCAAGAAATATCCGCAGCACCCCAGCGAATGCTAGCAATCAAACTTAACCAGAGAACAAAAAATCCTAAAATTAACCCTGCAACAAGTAGTTTAGTTCTATCCGAGTAAAATTTCTTCGTAATTCTCATCTCTTAAACTATTTACTCTTGCTCAGCTGCGATCGCCATTTTGACTCCTGGAACCTGACGCAAGCGATCCATGACCTTAACCACAGTTCCATGTTCAACTTTTTCATCAGCATTGATAATTACTACCGATTCGGAATTTGGGTCAACTTTTTCTACTAAAACAGCTTTTAATTTGCCCAACTCAATGGGCTGGCGATCGAGAAACATCTTGCCATCAGATTTAATCGTAATATTCAGCTGCACTGACTGTTTTGGCTCAACAGTTTGGGCGGAAGGAAGATCTACAGGTAAACCTTGCGATCGCGTTAAAAATAGCGTGGAGATAATAAAAAAAGCCAAAATCGAGAAAATAATGTCAATCATCGGCAAAAGATTAATCTCAAACTGCTCTTCCGCCTCATTTATGGGTCGCATAGTCTTTAGCTCCTTGATAGTCTCTGGCTCCTTGGTGAAAACGACGATTTAGTAATTCCAACTGACCGCCATATTCTTGAATAAAAGCTAATTCTCTTAGATATAAACCACGAAAGGTATTGGCAAATAATAAAGTCACGATTGCGACCACTAACCCCATCACCGTAGAAACTAAAGCCTCACTCAGACCGCCAGTAACTGCGGCCGAATTAGTTCCTGTCGCATTACCTAAATCCATCGCGGCAAAAGATTGAATCAAACCAAGAATCGTGCCCAATAGTCCGAGCAATGGTGAAGCTGTAATAATCGTTTGAAACCAAGTCCCAAATTGTCTTAAAATCGGGATTTCTGCTTGAGTTGCACTATCGAGAGCCAACCGAAACTCATCAGAAGTCGGCTGTTCTAACTCCAAAGCTTCCAAAAAAATCCGCGCGATCGGTAGTTGGGCATTCTTTTTGAGAAAATCGATTACACCATAAGCATCGCTAGAATATAAAGATAGGGCCTTTTTGGCGATCCTTCGTTGTTTACGCTTAATCTTCAGCCAAAAAATAACCCGTTCCACAATTAGAGTCACTGCAAGCAAGGAAAATATCAGCAAAGGAATACTGACAATTCCCCCAGCTGTCCAAATATTGTCGATTGACATAGACTTTAACCAAAATAATTAATTGAAAATTATTATCATCTTACTGATTCAGAATTTTATCATGCTTATTAGTAATTCTCATCAATTATTTTTTGATGATTAAAATATGCAAAAATTGATCAAGAGCAATGTTTACCTGATGGGCTGTAAGCCTAATGGATCTCATTAACTTTACAAGAGCGAATTAAATAAATAATAATTACTGTCAATAAACTAGAAATCATATTTTTCATGATATATTTCTTAAGTAAAACTAATTATCAATAACTAGGCTCTAAACTAAACTTTTTTTGCCAGTCTTAAAATCATCGCCCATGTCTACTTCTCAGTTCTGTATTCAACAACGTCAGCAGGAACAACAGAAAATTAAAAGACTGCTGATCTTGGGTTTAACCAGTTCAGCATTGTTACATGGAATACTAGCCTTGGCTATCCCTCAATGGTCTATTAAATCGCCAGAAATTGCCAAACCATTAGAGTTGATTCTTGTCGATAAGCCGAAACCTGAGCCAATCCCAAAGCCTGAACCAAAAATTATTGAATCCAAACCAATAGTTCAGCCCAAGCCAAAATCAATACCGAAACCCAAGCCAATTCAGGCAAAAACTCCGCCTCCTCCCGTGAAAACCCCTGAACCAGTAAAAACCCATAACACGCCACCGAAACCAGTACCTAAGAAAATTTTTGCGACTACTCCAACAGCTCCATCATCAATTGTTTCGGCACCAATCGCCAATACAACTCAAACCCCTTCTGTCCGTAGTAGTTTAGCGAGAACCAATAGCTCAATTGCGGTTAATTCAGAAGGAAGTATTAATCCAAATCTGCCAGAAGCTGTAACTACGGTTAATAATGCGCCACCTCGCCCAAAAACCAAACCGGAGACAAAAAAGAGTATTAGCTGTATTGACCGTTGCAAACCTGAATATCCTGCTGTTTTAGAAGGAGCAGAAGGTAGTGCTGGTGTTCAATTAACGATTGATTCTAGCGGTAATGTGATTAGTGCCGAATTAGCTTCTCCTAATAGTAACAGTCAGGTTAATCGCCAAGCTTTATTGGCTGCTAGAAGAATGCAGTTTAGTACTCCTCCTAGTGGAAATAATGCCTCGGTTCAAGTCAATATTGAATTTACCGTCGCTGGCTCGGAATATGATCGCCTGGCTCGGGAAGCCCAAAAAAAACGGGAACAAGCTCAAAAAGCCCAACAAGAACAGGAGCAATTGGCTCGTCAACGGCAATTAGAGCAGGAAAGACAGGCTCGTCAGCAACAATTAGAACAGGAAAGGCTAGAAAGAGAAAGACAAGCTCGTCAACAACAATTAGAAGAACAACAAGTAGAAGCGTCACCAAGTCTCGAACCCTTGACCAATGATGAACCTGTTCTTTTAGAAACCGAAGTTGATGATGAGGTGTTGCGTCAGTTTAGAGAGCGCATTGAACGACAGCAGCAGAATTAAAAATTACGACAAAGATAAAGAGTTACAAAAGCAAGATGAACAGAAAATCTAATTTTATTAATAAGCTGATCGCTGTCACCGCTTTGGGTTTTGGTATTGGATTAGTAGTGAGTCCTCTCGCTTTAGCAGAAAAAGTAAAAGTTAATGGCGGAGGTACTTGCGAAGGAGATATTACTGTTAGCAATCTTAACGGTCAAGTTATTTGCAACTATAGTAACGGCGATCGCTATGAAGGGTTGTTTGTAGATGGTCAAAAGCAAGGTCAGGGAATTTATATTTTTGCTTCGGGAGGAAAATATCAAGGCAGTTTTGCCAATGACAATATTGATGGAAAAGGAGTTAGAAGCTATCCTAATGGCGATCGCTATGAAGGCGAATTTATTAATGGAGAAGCCAACGGTCAGGGTATTTATCTCAGTGCTGATGGCGGACGTTATGAAGGTGAATTTACTAAGGGTGAGCCGAGCGGTCAAGGGACTTTTATTTATGCCAAAACGATTCAACAACAGCCTGGGGGACTTGTTAGTTGTTCAGGGATAGTGAGCAATGGTCAACTTAATGGACAAGGGGAATGCAGCTATAACAATGGCGATCGCTATCAGGGTCAATTAGCAAAGGGTCAGCTATCAGGAAAGGGGATATATAGTTTTGCTGATGGCGGAAGTTATGAGGGTGAATTTGTTAATGGGCAATTTAGTGGTCAGGGCGTAAGAAAATATGCCAATGGAAATATTTACGAAGGAAAATTTGTTAATGGACAACCAGAAGGAACTGGAAAGTATAGTTTTCCAGATGGTAGTAGTTATCAAGGTCAAATGATTAAGGGCGAGTTTTCGGGACAAGGTGTCTTTATTGCAGCTTCGGGAGAGCGTTATGAAGGACAGTTTAGTCAGGGTAGGTTTAATGGTCAGGGGAGTTATGTTTTTAGCAACGGCGATCGCTGTGAAGGAAAATTTCAAGATGGTCAGTTAAGCGGAGAAGCTATTTGTGATTATGAGAATGGGGATACCTATCAAGGACAGTTTAGAAACGGGGAAAAACATGGAGATGGTGTTTATACTTTTGCCGATGGGATAAGGGTTGAAGGAATTTGGGCAAATAATCAATATCTAGAGTAACTTAATACTCTAGTTGAGAAACTCATATGATTTTAACCTATCGTACAATAGCTAAATAACATGATTCAATTACGATTAACTATAAAGATCTAGAAGGAAAGAAATATAAATCAAAGCTATCTTTATACATTAAAGATTCTGAACGTTTCGCTGGTACCTCATGGGGTGAATCGAAAAAGATATGATATTTTTTAATTAATTAATGTCTTTGCTAGAATTGAATGTGCTATTTTTAATCTACATGATTCTGATCTTCTAACCATTTAGCAGGATTATTAATAATATATCGACGAATATTATTTAAAGATTTTTGATCACGAATAATGTTCTCGTAGAATCTTGGTTGCCAGCGAAAAATATCATCATCATTCTGACGACACCATCTGGTAACGGATGATTTATAGGAACGAATAATTACCCCTAATGAACCAGGTTCAGGCGATAATTTTGACATTGTTTGATTTATATCATCATCATTGGTCGCGGTAGAGACGTAGCATGCTACGTCTCTACGGTGTTTATCGGGTTTGTTAATTACAACAATTCCATGAACGTGGTTTGGCATAATTACATATTCATCAATGTAAACATCATTAAAATGATTGGGGATGTCCTGCCAATGTTTTTGGGCAATTTTTCCTAGCTGAGACAATTGCATTTGAGCATTAATAATATTGCCGAAATAACAGTATTTTTGATGAGTACAAATAGTTACAAAATAATAACCGTTGGCAGAATAATCGTAATTGGACAATCTCGTGGATTCTATACGATATTTGTTTTTATACAATGTCATGGTATCTCAACTACAAATACGAGCGACATTCTTAATTTGCCCAGATTATTCAAATATCAATTGACCAAGCGACTTTATTAACATGGTCTGTCGTAAGCGTAAATTTGGTATAACTTTAAAAAGTTTCATGCTTAAATAAATGATCTTCCACTTCTTGACGTAAATGCCAGATTGGGCGCAATTCTTTTTGGGAAAATAACTTTAATTGATCATCAATATGGTTCGAGTTTGCTTGCGTAGCATTGCCATAGGTAGTGAGTGCCATAGCCCTTACCGGCTCAGAAAACTCGATCGCAGCCACAAAAGAATCCCCTTCAAAAGCTTGAAAATTTTTCGATTCTGGAGTCTTGTAAAAATTAACCACTCTAAAGATGCCAAAATCTCCTGGCCCGCCATTTGCTGGTAAATCTACATCGCCATGTTGCAAACGAAAAACCTCTCCCCAGGTTACATTTAATGCACCATAATCTTGCTCAATTTGTCTCGCTACATCTAGAAAAATAGCTACTGCTTGTTGGGGATTTGCTAACCCATCGGGAGTAGTAAGAGGATGATTAGCGTCCCAAGGTTGACTAAACAAAGTATCAAAATCAATTTCTTCTAACCAAGCAGCAAATAAGACAGCGCCTTGACTATTCGCATTAGTTTGACGATCCCATTTTTCCAAGACATTAGCTATTTTTAAAGCCAAAGGACTAGCTTCTTGTCTTAATGCAGGGATTAGATCATCGAGAAGACGATCTGCCATTTCTATATGGGTTGAATGTTTATAGGCAATCATTTCCTCAAAAGAAATTTTAGAATCTGCTACTAACATGCGGGCAGAACGCTGAGCACGAAAATCCATTTCTTGCGGGGCGATATAAGCTGGATAATCTGCTGCGGCGATCGCATCAGGAAAGGTCGTTGTCCACGGCGGATCATTGGCATTTTGCAACCAGCCACTAGTGGGATCAACAATTCGCGGCAAATCCTCATAGGGATGAATTTGGGTCCATAGAGTATCCGAGGTATCACCAGGAATAATACCTTGCCAATGAGCAAAATCTCCTTGAGAGCGAATCGGTACTTGAGCGTTAAATAGATGCATAATATGCCCTTGGCGATCCGCATACATAACCGTAAACATCGGTAATTGGAGGCGTTGCAGTACAGCTTGAAACTCCTGAAAATTTTCAGCCCTTGCCATATCCCACCATTGTTCTAACACTCCAGGCCGATCTAACCCGACAACCCTTAAAGCTAGAGCTTTTCCTGATTTCTGTTCAATTACAGGGCCATGAACCGAAATTTGTACTGTAAATTCTTGGTAAATTAAACTGCCATCTTCTTGTTTTACTTTAATCTCAGTAGTTTTGGTTGTGAAATTACGAACCTGCTCATCAAATAGATATCCATCCCCAGAGAGGGTTAATTCATAGAGATCCCAACCATCGAAAGTGTTGACAGTATGAGTCCAACCGAGGTTGTCATTAAATGCGATCGCTAAAACAGGAATCCCCACTAAAGTAGCGCCATAGGCATCAATCCCGGGAGCCGTAATTTGGGCTTCATACCAGAGAAATAAATCAGCCCAAGGGAGATGGGGATTAGCTAGTAACATGGCATTACCACTAGCTGAACGTTCAGGTGCGATCGCCCAACCATTGGAACCTTTGGATTTCCTAGATTGTGGTTGTTCGTTAATGATTTCCGTAATTGTTTGCGGATCGACAATAAAAGTAAAGTTGAGCACTCGTTGAACATGAGCCAGAACATCTTCCCCTGTAACGGGTAAAACAACTTCCACTTCATCAGCAATTAATTGAGGATTTTCCTGGGCATAAGCATTAATTCCGGCAGCAAAAGCATCTAAATAGCTGCGAAAAGTTGGGTTTTGTTCTTGATACCAAATTGTTGCGCGATCGGGCACACCCATTGAGATAACCCATTGGTCTGATTCGAGATAATCCTCTCCCCAATATTCAGCCCCACGACCTCTAGCTTGACCATAAAGACGCAGCAGCAAATCGCCGTGACTCTCCATTTGCGCCCAACCGAAAGCTTTAAATGCACCTTGAATATCTACGCCATAAACATGAGGAATACCATAACTATCCCAGAGAATTTCTGTGCTTTTAGTATTTCCGAAAAAGTTAGGTTGTCCTATTAATAAAACTCCCAAGAGACCAATTAGGAAAAAAACTAACTTGAAATATTTTTTAAGATGATATTTTTGAGAATTTAAATTACCTAATTGCCAATTATTGATAAACATTTAATTGTTGGATTAATTCTTGAAGTAAAAAAGACCGAGATGAATCAATAAAAAAATGATCTCCCCTCAGCATTTTCAAGGAAAAAGAACCTAGAGTTTGTTTGCGCCAAGCTTCTAGCTCTTCTAATAAAACTTCTCGATCTTGTAGGCCACCAAACACAGAAATTGGACAATTGAAAGGAGATTCAGGAATATAAATATAATTTTCTAAAACGGCAAAATCCGCTCGTAATATAGGAATTAGTATTTTCATTAATTCACTATTATTCAATACAGCTTCGGGTGTTCCGTTGAGTTGTCGTAATTCTTGGATAAAATCTGCTTTAGGGAGATTGTTGATAATGGGTTTTGAATTATTAATTTGGGGCGCACAACGACCAGAGATAAATAAATGCACTGGTTCTAAATTATATTGGCGACGAATTAAACGGGCTAGCTCAAAACTTACTAAACCTCCCATACTATGACCAAAGAAAGCGAAAGGCTTGTCTAGATAAGGCACAATTTCTAGCGCGATCGCATTTACCAATGGCTCAATATTTTGGTAAGGTTTCTCCTGGATCTTGACTCCTCTTCCTGGAATTTCTAGGGCAATAATTTCTATCGTTGGTGGCAAATAATTACTCCAGGAACGGAAAGAGTAAGAGCTTCCTCCCGCATGGGGAAAGCAAAATAAGCGTAGAGCAGGGGAATTATTTTTGTTATCGCAATTAACTCGATGATTAAAAATTGGCGTAAGTGACATAAATATAGCGCTACGCGCTGAGGAATAGGGAATAGGGAATAGGGAATAGGGAACAGGGAATAGGGAACAGGGAATAGGGAATAGGGAATAGGGAATAGGGAACAGGGAACAGGGAACAGGAAGAGAAAAATCTAGAACATACAGAGTGTTTGAAGCATTACAGTGTGATCCTCATTTGTCCTAAGCTAACTTTGTATTGCTATATTTCACCAAAACAAGATTTCAAAATAGTAAATTTAAGGTAAGAATTCTCCAGATCTTAAGTCTGCAATACTATCTTTAACGGCTTGAAAAATATTATTGAGATCCTCTTCTGTATGAGCTGTTGATAAAAATCCGCCATTGCCTCTGAGCATAATTCCTTTGGCTAATAGGTGATAGTAAAGCAAGTCAAAAACTAATGATAATGCTCCATTTTCTTCCGCTGATTCTTCAGTGTCTTCCTCTGAGTCAGCAGTGCCAAAAATTGAAGCGAAATTACTCATGTAAATTGGTAGCTCTTCTTGCTCAAAATAATCATTGAGAGTTTGAACAAATTTAGCTGTGCGAGTATTTAATGTTTGTTGCAAAGCAAAACCTTGAGTTTTTAAATGTTCTAATACTGCTTTAGCTGATGCGATCGCTAAAGGATGTTTGCAATAAGTCCCCGCAAAAACTGTGGTCTTTATTTGAGGTGAAGATAAATCTCCATAACGCCATGTCCCACCATCGATCGCGTCTAAATATTTGGCTTTGCCGGCAATAATCCCAATCGGTAAACCACCGCCAACAATTTTGCCATAGGTAACGATATCGGCTGCAATTTCAAACCAAGCTTGAGCACCACCTGGGTGAATGCGAAAACCTGTTACCATTTCATCAAAAATTAAAGCAATGTCTGCATCTTGAGTAATCTGTCTGAGCTCTTGCAGAAAGGCTTTAGGTTGTAAATCCAGATGACTTGATTGTACTGGTTCAACCAAAACAGCAGCTAATTCTTGACGATGCTCTTTGATATAGTCTAAAGATGCTTGGTCGCCGTATTTTAAAACGATCAGATCCTTGATATAGTTCGTCAGAATTCCTGAAGAAATCCCAATAGTTTGGAGTTGATTATCTATTATTTTTGCCTTGCCCAGAGTTCCATCAAAATGACCGTGATAGGAATTGCTAAACATGACAATTTTATTGCGTCCTGTTACGGTTCTGGCTAAACGAATTGCTGTCATTACAGCTTCTGTGCCTGTATTACTAAAAGCGACTCTAGCTACTCCTGTTAATTCTTTAATTAAATCAGTAACTTCTCCAATTAATTCTGGCTGAGAACCGAGTTGGATTCCTTTATTTAATTGCCCTAATATTTCCTGCTTAACAAAATCAGGATTATGACCAAAAAGATTAACTCCATATCCCATTACTAAATCGATATATTTATTGCCATCAATGTCTTCTATTGTTGAACCATAAGATTTTTGAGTAACAATGGAATAGTTGATTTCTTTGAGAGGTAATTGAAAATCAACAAAACTTTTATTGTCTGCCAAGCCCAAACTATGAGTCATCGCAAACTTTTTTGATTTTTTAGTTTTTTGATTATATTTAATAATAAATTCAGTTAAATATTCTTGTTGGCGAGAAGTTAAATTTATTCCTGAAAAAATTGGTTCTAAATTGGCTAGATTTGCGGGAATTGTAGTTGCAGTCATCTTGTTACCTCTGTTAATTATTTGGTTAATAAACCTTTGTTTGAAAGATAGGAAAAATAGGTGCTTAATAAATTGCGATCGCATTGGGGACAAACAATCTCAGTTCCTGTTAATCCAGAATTGGTATTAATGGCGACTAGTTCCTGGCTGATCGCTTCTTCTGTATTTTTTTGCGATGTTGCACTGGCGGCAAAAGTACTAATTAATGGGGATAAGGGATGATTTGGCGATCGCTCGGTAATTTCTAGTAATTTCTCACGCCATTTTGTATATTCAATTTGTCTGAGGGGGTAACCCAAATCAATCACGGAGTTAACAACTTCATTCCAGGGAGTAGGTTGAGGGTTAACCAGATGGAATGTTTTGCCTAAGGATTCTGGTTGGTTTGATAAATGAGCGATCGCGCTGACGGCATAATCGACAGGCGTTAAATTGATCATCGAATCATCTTGAGGCACTGTCCCCATTTGAATACAGCCTCGAATCATTCTGAAGGTATGATCATCGGGGTTACAAGCTCCTGTTTGACTATGTCCTGAGATTCGTCCTGGTCGATAGATGGTTGTGGGAATTCCGCGATCGCGAGCAATAGCAATTAACTTTTCTGCTACCCATTTACTTTGGGTATAACCCCCAGGGATTTGTTCACAATGCTCGATGGGTGTGTCTTCTGAGATAATTTCTAATTGGCGATCGGCAGCGGTAACCACACCAATGGTAGAGATAAAATGGACTGGTTTAACTTTACTGTGAATAGCTAGTCTTAAAATTTCCTCGGTTCCCAAGACATTAGCTGCTTTTAGTTGGGAATAAGGATAGGTGAAATTAACCCAGGCACCGTTATGGTAAATGACATCAATAGTCTCAGCTAGCCTGCTAAAGCGATCTGTTGAAAGTCCGAGAAATGGTTGTGATAAATCACCGACGATAGGCATAATGCGATCGCGGAAACTTTCATTCCAAAGTAAATAGGATTTTAGTTTCTTGGCAATCCGCTGTTGCCCATGAGTAATACTTTTAGCACGAATTAAACAATAAATCTTTGCGGTAGTTTTTTGTAATAATTCATTGAGGAGAAAAGCCCCTAAAAAGCCAGTTGCGCCAGTTATCAGAATATTCTTAGGTGTAGTAGTAATGTCGAAAGAATTGTCACCAGGAACAATCTGAGGATCTAACACTGCTTCAGAATTGAGATCAATAGTAGTCTCTCTCCTTATCTCCCTTGTCTCCCCATCTCCCAGTCTCTTAGCTAAATCAGCAATAGTCGGAGCATTAAATAAATCTTTGAGGGGTAATTCAACTTGGAAAGTATTTCTAACTTTGGCTAGTAGTTGAGTGATTAAAAGTGAATGGCCGCCCAACTCAAAGAAATCATCATTAATGCCGATTTTTTCTAAACCTAATACTTCTGTCCAAATTTCAGCTAGTTGCTTCTCCAAAGGCGATCGCGGTTCAATATAGAGCTGTTCTAATTCTGGACGAGTTTGTTCGGTCGTCGGTAATGCTTGATAGTCAATCTTTCCATTAGCCGTTAAGGGCATTGTCTTGAGGACAACAAAGGCTGATGGGATCATATATTCAGGAAATTGAGCAATACAAAAACTACGTAATTCACTGGCTATTACCTGATTTTGATTTTGATGGAGGAGCCGAAACTGATGATTTGTAACTACATAGGCGATTAAGCGTTTGTTCTCAAGGTCAAATAGCCGTTCATCCCTACTGGCAATAACTACGGCTGATTCAATCCCTGGATGCTGTTGTAATTTATTTTCAATTTCGCCTAATTCAATGCGGAAACCCCTAATTTTTACTTGGCGATCGATTCTCCCGAGGAATTCAATATTGCCATTATGCGAAGCGGTATCCTTTAGGGCTGGTAAGTAACGGACGCGATCTCCTGTTCTGTACATTAGGGGGTTGGGGTTTTGGGGGATTGGGGGATTTAGGGATTTGGGGACGGAAAAAGGATTGTTAATAAATTTTTCTTGAGTCAATTCAAGGCGGTTGAGATAGCCTTGACTAACCTGTGCTCCACCGATATAGAGTTCTCCTGGCACACCTAAAGGGACTGGCTGTAATTGTTCATCTAATATATAAACTTGGTTATTAGCTAAAGGCTTACCTACTGGTACGGTGCTGGATAATCGATTCCCCAACTCCCCATTTCCCCAACTCCCCATTTCCCCATTTCCCCGTGTTTCAACTTGATAAGTGAGTACTCCCACCGTGGTCTCTGTCGGCCCATAATGATTGAAAATCTGACAATTCGGTTTGTGCTGTTGGATTTTAGTTATTAACTGCCAATTACTGGCTTCTCCACCTAAAATTAGTTGCTTTCGGGGTAAAAATTCTGCTGTTGCAGAAGAGGCTAATAATGCTGATAAATGGGACGGAACAATTTTGAGATAGTCGATGGGATGGCTTTGACAATAATTGTTAAATGCTTGAGGATCGGAGGCTATTTCTTGAGGAATAATATGCAGACATCCACCAGTGCATAAGGCGGGAAATAACATTGTATTGCCTAAATCGGCGGCAAAAGTAGATACGGTCGCAAAGCTAGCGCCTGAAGATAGATTGAATCTTTCTCTGATTGCGTATACATAATTGACTAATTGTTTATGAGCGATCGCGACAGCTTTGGGCGTACCAGTAGAACCAGAGGTATAAATGGCATAGGCTAAATTTTCTGGTTTTGTTTGATGCTGAGGATTATTGTGATCTTCTTTGGCGATCGTTTCCCAATCTGAATCTAGGGAAATTGTTTCTGGAATAGTTTTCGGAATTCTGGTTATGAGCGATCGCTGAGTTAATAGTATCGATACTTCTGCATCTTGCAACCGAAAAGTTAATCCTTCTGTGGGCAAAGCTGCATCTAAAGGTAAATACGCTGCACCGGCTTTGAGGATAGCGAGTAAACCAATAATCGAGAAATGCGATCGCTCTAAATATAAACCAACTAGGGATTGGGGGGTGACTCCTTTTTGTCTTAAGTAATTAGCTAATTGATTGGCTTTTTGATTTAATTCACTATAAGTTAGTTGTTCTGAGTTATAGATAACCGCAATGCTATTTGGTGTTTTGCTTACTTGAGATTCAAACAACTGATGAATAGATTTATCTTGAGGATAGTTAGATTTGTTGTTGTTGAATTCGACTAATAACTGATGGCGTTGTTGGGAATCAAGAATGTTTAATTCCTCTACTGTCGCTTCTGGATTCGCGATCGCGCTTGCCACTAAAGTGTGAAATTGTTGAGCCAGAAGAGCAATGGTTTCAGCGGCAAAGTTCTGAGCATCATAGTGAAATTCTGTAATTAAACAATCTTGTTGTTGTTTACAAGTAAGTTTAAGTTTAAAGTTTTCTAGATGAATATCTTTTTGAGATATAGAGAAAGATACATTATTAACATTATATTGACTAGGTAATTTATCGAATTCAAACCCAATTAGTAGGGGCGATTCGCGAATCGCCCCTATTCCAAGATAATATTCTTGATATTTTTCTGCTTGGATTAAATTATGTTCTAGGTTAGATAAAATTTCTTGTACCGTAAATTGTTTAGAGACTGTGCAACTTACAGGTAAGAATTGGGCTAGCAATCCCAAAGTATTGGCTAATTCTGTATATTTTCTACCAGCAAAGAGATTCGAGACCAAAATTTCTGACTCATTAGTTAACTTTGAGAGCAGGATATACCAACAAACTCTCAGAAAGTTAGATAAATTACTCTGATATTTAGTGATAACTTTATCTGTCAATTCAGGGCTTATAACTAAAGAATATATGCTTGATTCTATTCTCTGGTTTTGATTAGAATTCAGCTCGCCAGGAAGGAATAAAGAGTTTTTATCTTGTGATTGCTTTTGCCAATAATCTTGTCCTACTGGTGAACCTTCTGTTGATAATTCATTTTGCCATTCTGAAAATTGAATATATTGTATAGGTTCTTCACTAAAGTCTTTTCCTTGTAAACATAAATCATAGCTTTGACTAATTTCTTGTACTAAATTATTAATCGTCTGACTATCTGCATATAAAGAAGGTAAAGTAATAATTAAATAATGAAGATCGTGATTTAAAGTTACGAGTAATAGACGTAATGGTGAATTGCATTCGTAATTAAAATCAGTTACTTTCTCTGAGCAACATAATTCTCCGAGCTTTTGTTCTATATTTTCTGGGTTGGGTTCAAAAAAATCAATAGTGTGCCAAGAAATCTTATTGCTTTCAGCTATAACTTGTAAAGGAATTGAAATTCCCGATCGCTGATTAAAATTAGTTCGCAAAATTTCTTGGCGATCAACAACTTTCTGAATTGCTGTTTGTAAAATTTGTAAGTCAACTGCTCCTGCAATCTTAATTGCAGCCTGAGCAAAACGAATCCTATTATTTTGTTGTGATTGCCAAAGATGTTTTTGTTGAGGAGACAATCTAAATCCTTGTAAAGTTTCTGCTTTCATTTTTTATTCTTCATTACCCTCGTACAAACGTGTTGCCAAAATCCCGTAGAGACGTAGCATGCTACGTCTCTACAGATTCATTATTCATTGCTGATGATTTCTCCCATTGAAACTACAATTTTTCGCTTACCTTTATAGGGATTACGGCTATGGGCAGTCAATAAATTATCTAGCATTAAGACATCGCCTTTTTGCCAAGGGAAACTAATAGTAGCTTGTTGATAAGCTTGATTAATTGCTTGAATATCTTCTGGTTCTAAAGCAGTACCATCACCATAATAAACATTACGAGGTAAACTATCTTCTCCAAATAATGAGAGTAAAGATTCTCTCACCTGAGCATCGAGATAGGAAATATGATGTAGTTGAACTTGATTAAAAAAGGTTTTTTCTTGGGTTATTGGATGTTGTGAGATCGCAGGTCTAATCTTCCTAGTTCTCAATCCATTATTCGATAACCATTCAAACTCCATTTTCGATTTACGACACTGGCTTTCCACTAGAGATTTATCTTGAGTATGGAAAAAATCTTGCCAACTTACATCAAGACCTTCTATATAGTTCCGCACATACATTAATTGTTTATCTTCTAATTTTTCTCGCAATTGTGCATCTAGAAATTTGTAAACCTGACGACAATCTGCAATAGGAGTTTCTCCTCCTTCTGCGGCTGGTTCTACGCAGAAAAACCAAATCTTTTGTGGATAACAATGTAAATGAGAACTTTCATTGTGAAAAAAGATTGTTTTATCATTAGGATAGGGAGTCGAGCCATAAACTTTGTCGCTAACTCCTGTACGCGGCAAATCTCCATAATTACTAAATAAATTAGGACAAATAGCTTGTGCCAACTTTTCAAAATCGGCAATAGAGTTTAGCTGACAATTACGAAAAAGAATTGCCCCGTGTTTTAGTAACTTATCTTCTAAAAACTTTCTTTCATTTTTCACCCAATCAAATATATCTAAATCTTTAACTCCAGGAGTAATTACTAACGGGATAGAACTTGCAGATGGTAAGAAATCTACTTTGATTAACTCTTCTGATGATGGTAAGCTAACGGCTTTGGGTTTGATATTAAGAAACTTATTAAATTTACTTTTTTCTTGGGTGACTTCTGCCATTGTTTGGACCTCCTTTTCTGATTGAGTAATCATTTCTAATTTGTTAATTCGCTGATCTGGCTGGGAAACAATATTTTCGAGTAAAGTTACATAATGAGCAGATAATTTTGCGATCGCATTATGCTCAAAAAGATCATCGTTATACTGCCAATTACCCACCATTCCCTGGGTCGTTTCCGAGATAAATAAAACCAAATCGAATTTGGCTCGACTATCAACTTCGGCGAGAGATGAAATAGTTAAACCAGGAAGCTCTAATTCTGTGATCGGCAGATTATCCATTACCAATAACACTTGAAATAAATTGCCTTGATTTAGTTGCCTGGATGGTTGCAACTCTTGAGCCAGGCGATCGAAAGGTAAATCCTGATGGGCATAAGCGGAGAGGGTAACCTTCCTTACTCTGGTTAATAAATCTCGAAAACTGGGGTAACCAGATAAATCTGTGCGTAACACCAGCAAATTAACGAAAAAGCCGATTAATCCCTCGGTTTCTGACTGATTGCGATTGGCAATATCTGCGCCAACGACAATATCATCCTGCTGGGTGTAGCGATATAGTAAAGTCTTCAGGGTCGCCAAGACCACCATAAACAAACTTGTCTCAGTCTGTCGAGATAGTTGTTCTAGACCAGAAGTTAAATCTTGAGACAGCGTAAAACTATGATTTTGACTGCGATTAGTTTTTACGATTGGTTTTTGCTCTCGATATGGCAATTTAAGCACAGGTAATTGACCACCGAGTTTTTGTTTCCAGTAACTTAGTTGTCGGTCTAAAACTTCTCCTTGCAACCATTCCCGTTGCCAAACCGCATAGTCTGCATATTGGATTGGTAATTCTGGGAGAGGCGATGGTTTTCCTACTAAAAAAGCTGGGTAAAGCGTGGCAACTTCTTGAACTAAAATTCCCGTTGACCAACCATCAGAGATGATATGGTGCATGGTAAATAGGACGATATGTTCTACTTCATGTAGTCTAATTAAGGTGACCCGTAGTAAGGAATCTTTTGCGAGATCAAATGGTTTTAAGGCTTCGGTTTCTGTGAGTTTCCTAACTTCTTGTTCTCGTGAAATTTGAGGTACAGTACTTAAATCTATTGTCGATAGTTGAAAATCAATCTCGGAATGAATTATCTGTACTGGTTCATCGGCAATTATTTTAAAGTTGGTACGAAGGGTTTCATGTCGCTGAATAATTGCGGCGATTGTTTTGGTTAAAATCTCTAGATCTAACTCTCCTTGCAAGCGAATAGCTTCGGGAATATTATAAGCTGGGTTATCTGGTTCTAATTGGGCGAGAAACCAAAGTCTGGCTTGGGCAAAGGATAAAGGTAAATCTCTTTCTCTAGCTATCGGTTTAATCGGTGGTTTTTCTGTTAAATTATGACTTTTTAGTTGTGGCGCTAATTCTGCTATTGTCGGATATTCAAATAGACAACGTAACGGTAACTCGATCGCTAAACTGTGACGGATTTTAGAACTGATTTGAGTCGCCAGTAGAGAATGTCCTCCTAATTCAAAGAAGTTATCATTGATTCCTATTTGCTCTAAATTTAAAACTTCCTGCCAGATTTTAGTCAAACTTGTTTCTGTTGAATTACGTGGGGCAATATATTTACTGGTGGAACTCTCAAAATCAGGAATCGGTAAGGATTTAAGATCGCATTTTCCATTGGGAGTCAAGGGAAAAACTTCTAACTGCACCCAAGCTGAGGGCATCATGTAATCGGGTAGTTTTGCCTTGAGACATTCCCGTAATTGTTTACTGTCTAATGACTGTGGCGCAATGTAATAGGCAACTAATCTGTTTTCTCCATTTTTATCTGTGCAAGCATTCACTACCGCATCTTTAACTCCAGGATATTTGGCGATCGCAGTTTCGATTTCTCCTAATTCAATCCGAAATCCGCGAATCTTAACCTGATTATCGATTCTCCCTAAATATTCAATCGAACCATTATCTAACCATCGACCTAAATCTCCTGTTTTATAAAGTAAATCTGTCGTCACTCCTGGCAATGGTTTAGCTGTTTCTGGGAAAGGATTAGCAATAAAATTAGCTTGGGTTTTCTCCTCATTACGCCAATAACCAAGACCCACACCATAACCCGAAACACAAATTTCCCCTGGCACACCGACAGGAACCAATTGCTGGTTAGAGTCGAGGAGATAAAGATTGAGATTCGCTAATGGTTTACCAATTGCAACTGTATTGCTATTTTCTGGGAGAGGCTGTGTGATAATCTCCTGGGTAATATCATCACTCGCTTCGCTTGGCCCATAAGCATTTACGATCGCAATATTCGGATATAGTTTAAGCCATTGATTAACTAAATCAACAGAAACTGATTCCCCTGTTACCATCATCCATTGCAGAGATGGCAATGTTCTAGCTTCAGGAGCTACTTGAGAAAGATGATTGACGAAACTCCTCAAAACTACTGGAACTAATTCCACCAGGGTAATTTGGTTTTGTTGGATTACTTGGAATAATTGTTGGGGATTACAAAGAGTTTCTTGGTTAATAATGACTGTTTTGCCACCGATTAACAGAGGTGCCAGGAATTGCCAAACGGAAATATCAGAAGAAGCCGGGGCCGATTGGAGGAAAGTCAAATCTGAGCTGAGACTGAGGGCATCGTATTCAGCATAGATATGATTAATTGCCCCACCATGACGAATAATTGTGCCTTTGGGTAATCCCGTGGAACCAGAGGTATAAATCATATAGGCGGGTTCAATTCCCGTCACAGAGATCCCTAAATTATCTGCGGCTAAATGCCGCCATGACCGACTACCGAGAATGGTCAATTCTTTTAACTTGCTTTCTGATTCACTATCTAGGTTAATTAAATATTGGAGATCAGCATAATCTTGAGTTGAATTAAGAATAGCCTTGATGCATCCAGAATCTACCAATAAAAATCTAACTTGGCTGTTGGATAACATATACTCAATTCTGGCTGAGGGATAACTATGATCCATTGGGATATAGGCCGCACCTGCTTTCAAGATTGCCAAAATCGAAATTAAGAAGTTAGGCGATCGCTCTTGGTAAATACCAATAAATTCTCCTGCTTCTAACCCAAGATCTCGCAAGCATCTTGCCAGTTGGTTAGCTTGCTCGTTTAATTGCCTATAAGTTAGAGATTGCTTTTGAAAGACTAGAGCGATCGCATCTGGTGTTTGTGCTACTTGTTGTTCAAATAAGATATGAATAGATTGAGCTACGGGATATTCAGCTAGATTGTCATTCCAGTTGAAGAGAAGTTGTTGTCTTGCTTCTTTGGTTAATAACGGTAATTGTGCGATCGCTGTTTCTGGTTGAGTCGCGATCGCCTCTAATAAAACCTGAAAATTGCCGATCATTCTGGCGATCGTGTTAGATGCAAATAAATCAGTACTATATTCAAAAACCCCTGATAATCCAGCGGCCGACTCAAACATATCCAAGCTGAGATCGAATTTGGCTGTGTTACCTGATTCTTCAAAAGAACTTAAAGTTAATCCTGGCAATGTTAGTTCCGCTTCGGGTGCATTTTGGAGCGAAAACATAACATCAAACAAAGGATTGCGATTGAGATGACGTTCTGGCTTTAATTCTTCTACTAGTTGCTCGAAGGGTAAATCCTGATGACTATAGGCTCCTAGCGTAACTTTTTTGACTCTTTGCAATAATTCTTGAAAACTAGGATTACCCTCTAAATCAGTTCGCAAGACTAAGGTATTGACAAAGAAACCAATTAAATTCTCAATTTCTTCTCGGTTACGGTTGGCGATGGGCGTCCCGACCACAATATCTGTTTGCTGACTATAACGATGTAAAAGAACGTTCCAAGCTGCCAGCAACAGCATAAAGAGGGTCACACCTTCTTTCTGGCAAAGCGTTTTTAGTGCCTGGGTTAAAGCTGGTGAAAGGGTAAAAGATTGATTGGCACCTTGATAAGTCAGCTTAGTTGGTCGAGGATAGTCTGTCGGTAAATTCAAGATTGAGAGGTTATTCCCGAGTTGCTGTTGCCAATAATTGACCTGGATTGACTGGGCTTTGCCCGCTAACCATTGACGTTGCCAGACAGCATAATCTGCATATTGAATTGATAATTCTGGCAAGGAAGATGGTTTTCCCTCGATAAAAGCTTGATAGAGAGTCGCGATTTCTTGAATTAAAATTCCTGTTGACCAATCATCGGAAACAATATGGTGGGTAGTAAATAAAATTATATGTTCTTGGCGATCGCATTTTAGTAGGGTAACTCGCAGTAATAAATCTCGTTCTAAGTCAAATGAATATTCGGCTTCTTGTTCTGCTATTTGTCTGATTTTGGCTGGTTTTTCTTTGGGCAATAGATCACTGAGGTCAATCAGTGGTAGTTGAAAGTCGACTTCTGACTTAATAACTTGAACGGTTTGTGCTGCGATATTAGTAAAATTGGTTCTTAAAATTTCATGTCGTCTAATAATCTCTTGAAAACTTTGTTCGAGAATTTCAACTTGCAGTTTCCCAGTTAAACGCAAAGCAGCGGGTTGATTGTAAAAGGGATTTCCTGGCTCTAGGCGATCGAGAAACCATAGACGTTGTTGGGCAAAGGATAAGGGTAGATTCTCAGTGCGAGGAACAGGTTTAATCTCAGTTGTGGTGTGGTTAAGCTGAAGCAAAAACTCTAAAATTTCTGCTTTACGTTGGGTGAGTTCAGTTTTGATTTCTGATGTTAAGACATCTTTGGGCGCATTACAACGCAAGCGAACTTCTGAGCTATTTTCTGGGATAGTCTCAGTCCAAAGTTTGATATCTAAACTATTAAGCTGGGATAAAAAATCGTTAATGGTTTTCATAGCTCAAATTCCTCGCGATCGCTTGTTGTCTCTACGGGCATGGTTTGTAATTGTTGTAAGCTTTGTATCTTGTCTAGATAGCTTGCTAATTTCCCGAGGGTCGGATTTTCAAATAAACTACGTAAAGCTATTTCCTGTTGATACTGCTCTCTTAAGCGGGAAATAACTTGAGTTGCCAACAGAGAATGTCCTCCTAGCTCGAAAAAATCATCGTCAATACTAATCTGTGATCGCTTTAAGACTTCTCCCCAAATAGCAGCTACAGTCTTTTCTGTCTCTGTCTGGGGGGCGATAAATTCTCTGGGGGCATCTTGAATTTCTGGCAAGGCTCGTTTATCGATTTTGCCGCTAGGAGTGAGTGGTAAGGCGGTTAAAGACATCAAAGCTGAGGGGATCATCTGCTTTGGTAATCTGGTTTCGAGGAACTGGCGAAGTTCTAGAATGAGTTCGCGATTATTTACTAAGCTAGAATCTTTTGGGACGACATAAGCAACTAAAGTTTTAGTTCCTGAATCGTCTGATCGGGCGATCGCGACTGCCATTTCAATCTCTTGATGTTGAGTTAAAACTGTTTCGATTTCTCCTAATTCGATCCGAAAACCCCGAATTTTTACTTGATTATCAATTCTCCCAAGATATTCAATCGAGCCATCACTTAACCAGCGTCCCTGATCTCCTGTTTTATAAAGTAAATCTGCCGTCACTCCTGGTAAGGGTTTAGCAATTTCAGGAAAGGGATTGGGGACAAAGCTCCCTTGGGTTTTCTCCTGATTGTCCCAATAGCCAACACCGACTCCATAACCGGAGACACAAATTTCTCCTGGAACACCGATGGGTAATAATTTGAGATTGCTATCTAGAATATGAAGATTCAAGTTAGCTAAAGGTTTGCCAATGGGAACGAGGCGTTGATTCTCTGGTAATGGGCGATCGATAATTGCTTGGGTAATATCATCACTAGCCTCACTAGGGCCATAGGCATTGACAACGGGAATATTGGGATATAATTTGAGCCAATCATTGACTAAATTGACTGCTACCGTTTCTCCTGTAACCATCATCCATTGCAGAGATGGCAATTTTCTAGCTTCAGGACTTAACTTGGCAAGATATTCTAATAAACCTTGGAGTACTACTGGTACTAATTCGACTAAAGTAGCTTGTGATTGTTGAATGGTTTGCCAAAGCTGGGGCGGATCGCAGATTGTTTCGGTATCCACAATGACTGTTTTGCCGCCGATCAGGATTGGTGCGAGAAATTGCCAGACGGAAATATCAGAGGAAGCGGGCGCTGTTTGCAGAAAGGTGAGATTTTCTGTCAGGGACAAAGCATCAAATTGAGCATAGATATGATTAATCGCCCCACCATGTCGAATCATTGCTCCTTTGGGTAATCCCGTAGAACCAGAGGTATAGATGGTATAGGCTAAATCTGTTCCTGCTCTTTTTAAATTAAGATTATCAAAATTACCTATTTCTGAATCCAATCCCAAATAATTAATATTTATTCCCTTGTTTATTGGGCGCAGACCCTGCGCCCCTACATTTTGTTTCTTGTCTAAGCAAACTAAATTCTTGAGTTGCGGACAATCGGCGATTGATTCTGGTAAAGTTTTGAGGGTGAGGGGATCGGTTAAAATAGTCTTTACTTGACTATTGGTCACCATATATTTGATTCTTTCGGTTGGATAGCTACTATCAATGGGAATATAAACTCCTCCAATTTTTAAAATTGCCAGAATTGAGATTAAAAAATTAAGATCTCTTTCTTTAACAACCGCAATAAATTCTCCTGGCTGAATTGTTAGTTGTTGAAGTAATTTGGCTAATTGATTCGCTTTTTGGTTCAGTTCTTGATAGGTTAAATGATTATTGCCATGAATTGCTGCAATGCGATCTGGTGTTTTGGTTACTTGTGATTCAAACAAATAATCGATTGTTTTCGTGACTGGATATTCTTGTTGGTTGTGATTGAATTCTTGTAATATTTGGTCGCGATCGCGTTTCGTAATTAAACTAAGTTCAGAGATCTTAGCATTACTAATATTGTTGAGATTAGCAACTAACGCATTAAGATAATATTTACTAAATAATTCGATAGTTTGTTTATTAAATAATCTGCTTTTGTATAATATTTTTCCTTTAATAAGATCGTGCTCAACAGCAAAAACAATTGTAAGGTCGTTATTAATCGCTTCTAAGCTATCGAGGTTATGGATATTTTCTAAAGCAATTAACAGATCAAAGATCGGACATCTATTCGCTTGCTGAGATATTTCTAGTTGCTCAACTAGTTGGGGAAATTGATAATCCTGATAGCTGTAGGACTTGATCGTAATATCTTTAACTTGTTCTAAGATCTCTTGAAACGTAAGTTGGGGATCTAGCTTAAATCTTAGAGGAACAATATTATTAGTCGTCGCTTGATAACTGGGTGAGCCGATCACTAGTTGCTCGCGATCGAGATATTTATGCAGAAAAATAACTAAGCTAGTTAACAGTAGCAAATAGATAGAAAAATCAGAGCCTTGGGCTATTTTAATAATATTTTTCGATAAACTCGGATGAATCTTAAAAGAAAATTCTTGATCTATTCTGATAGTATCTTGAGTTCTAAGGTAATCAGTCAGACAATTTGTTTCTGGTAATTCTCCAGCTAATTGATTTGACCAATAAATTTTATTAAAAAATAATTCTTCGGGCGTAATTATATTTTTACGAGGATTAGTGACAACCATTTCCTTATTTTAAGTTGATTGATTAAATTGGGCTTGGCAATATCAAGGTTTTTGATAAATGGGAGATATTGCCAAATGATAATAATTTTGAGATGACTAACTCCCAAGAAACTTAAGCACTAACTTTTTCTAATTCATAATCGTTATAGATACTTGTCGTTAAACAATCAGTTAAAGCTTCTTGGATTATGGAACAACCTTGTTGTAAAATCTGCATTTCAATATTTAAAGGTGGTAAGATTTTAAGAACATTATCTCCTCTCCCAACTCGCTCAATAATGAGACCACGCTCAAAGCAAAGAGTACTAATTTTTTTGGCTAGCTCTGGATTGTTAAACTCGCCAAGATCAATACCCCAAATCATCCCGATTCCCCGTATTTCTATTTTGTCATTGATTGGTTTTATTTTTTCATTTAAAAACTTTTTCAAGAAAAATTCTTTGAGTTTAACTTCTTTCTCTAGTAAAGTCTTTTCTCGGTATTCAAGTGCGGCCGTTGCTCCGACAAAAGCTATTTGATTGCCTCGAAAAGTTCCAGTATGTTCTCCTGCCTTCCAAATATCCAATTCTGGCTTAATTAATAATAATGACATTGGAAAACCATAGCCACTAATTGATTTAGAAAGAATCACTAAATCGGGAACAATCCCCGCTCTTTCAAAGGAGAAAAAAGACCCCGTGCGACCACAACCAACTTGAATATCATCACAGATTAATAAAATATCATGGCGATCGCATAAGGCTCGTAATTCTTGCATCCATTTGATCGGCGCAACCGTAATTCCTCCTTCTGCTTGAACGGTTTCAAAAATAATTGCGGCTGGTTTGGCAATCCCTGAATGAGAATCATCCAGTATAGATTCTAAATAGGCCAAGGTATCAAAATTTGTCCGTTTTCCGTCAGGATAAGGCATAAAAGTAACATCATTAGCAATCCCAGAAATTCCAGCTCGGATTTCTTTATTGCCAGTAACCGATAAGCTACCAGAAGTCATGCCATGAAATGCTCCCATAAAGGAAAAGATCCCCGTTCTCTGTGTAACTTTTCTGGCTAACTTTAAGGCTGCTTCAACAGCATTTGTGCCTGTTGGGCCACAAAATTGCAATCGATATTCTAGGTTTTTTGGTGTCAGAATTGCATTGCAAAATTTAGTAATAAACTGCTCCTTAGCAGAAGTGTGAAAGTCTAAACCATGGGCGATCGCGTCAGTATCTAAATATTCGATAACTTTTTGTTTAATATAATCATTATTATGACCATAATTGAGTGCTCCTGCTCCTGCTAAAAAGTCAATATATTCGCGATCGCTGCCATAGATAATTGATTTTTTTGCCTTATTGAATACAGTAGGAAAACTGCGGCAATAGCTTCTTGCATTTGATTCGTATTGTTCAAAAACTTTCATGATTAGTTATTGGTTTATTGGTTATTATTTGACCTGTTATCCATTCGCTTCGTACATTTTTTTAAGCAGAATTATCAAAATTAAAAGTTACTTGTTGCTCTAGCATGGCAATAATTTTTTGCTGCTCTTTTGTTACTAGGGAAATATCTTGTAAACAGCGATCGGGATTATCCATAATGAAATTCAATAGCATTTTGAAATGAGTTAAAATCCCATCAATTGTTCCCGCATCAACTAGATTGAAATTGTAATTAACCCCGACTAATAAAGGAAAACTCGGCACGACAACTACCGTAATTGGATAATTGATCTTGTAAAAAGTGTTGAAGTCAATAATTTCTAAAGCTCTTTTCTCATCTCGCAAGCTTTCGGGTTGGGGTAAATTCTCAAAGACTACAATACTTTCAAATAAAGGTAATCCCGGCGGAATTTCACTCCAGGCTTTGACTTCTACTAAAGGACTATATTCGTATTGCCGAATTTCGACTAATAGCTTTTGTAGTTGTTTTAGCCAAGGCAAAATAGCTTTTTCTGGTTCGACCTTCACTCTGACAGGCAAAGTATTAAGCAACATTCCCGCAATGGATTCAACTCCTTCCAACTCAGGTGGACGACCAGAAACTGTACAGCCGTATAAGACTTCTGTTTGATTGCTGTAATGGCTAAGTAAGATCGCCCAAACACCTTGAATAAGAGTATTTAAAGTCAAATGATGTTGTTTGACAAAAGTATTAAGTTGGCGACTCATAGTTGGCGATAAAGCAATTTGCCGATCATCATATTGTTCTTGGCGATCGCTATTCCCCTCGATATACAAATTATTAATCGGAGTCGGGCGTTTAATCCCTGCCAGCATCTGTTGCCAAAATTGCTTTGCTTGGGATGGATCTTGTTGGTTTAGCCATGTAATATAACTACGGAATGGCGTGCTAGGTGCTAAAGAGAATTCTCGTTTTTCCTCGATAGACTGATAAATTTGCACGACTTCATTAAGCAATAGTGGCACTGACCAACCATCTGCCACAATAAAATGTCTAGTCCAAACCAGTTCATAAATATCGTCAGCCAAGCGGAAAAAAGTTAACCGCATCGGACAGGGTTGAGCTAAATCAAAATTACGAGAGCGATCGCGTTTCAAAAAAGATTGCAATTGCTCTTGCTGCTTCTCAGTTTCAATGTTTTGCCAATCTTGATAGTCAAAGGGTAATTTTACCTGTTGATAAACAACTTGTAGCGGTTGTTCTAGATCTTCCCAATAAAATCCTGTGCGTAAAATAGTGTGTCTTTGTACTACTTGCTGCCAAGCTGCGACAAAAGTTTCAATATTTAGTGATGCTTTGATTGTAAATGTGTCTTGGAATAAATACAGTCCATTGGTCGAATCATACAAACTATGAAACAAGATACCTTTTTGGATTGGGGTTAGTTCATAGATATCTTCAAGGGATTTTAGAAGTTCGGGGGCAATTTTAGCTTGTAATTCTGGTAAAAACTTTTTGTAGTCATGAGCTGAGGAAGTTATCTCGATATTCAAGTTATTATCTTGAGGCGTGATCTTAGCAGCTAAGCCTGCCACTGTGGGATATTCAAATATCTGTTTGGGAGTGGCTTTAAAGCCTGCTTGATTAACTTTCGCAATAATTTGAATACTTAAAATTGAGTCTCCCCCTAACTCAAAGAAATTATCATCGATACTGACTTGGGTAACCTCTAATACCTGTGCCCAAATATCCGCTAAGATTGCCTCTGTAGGATTACGCGGTGCAACAAAAACTTTCTCGGTTTGGGATTTAGCTTGCTCTGGTGCGGGTAATGCGAGTCGATCTACTTTGCCATTGGCAGTGAGGGGTAAGGCTTTTAATGGTATCCAGACAGCCGGAATCATATAGTTAGGTAATTTCTGTTGCAGAAAATTGGCTAAATCTTGATCGTTTAAACTTTGCTGTTGTTCAAACACAAGATAAGCTACTAGCCGTTTTTTTCCAGTTTTATCTGTTCTGGCGATCGCGATCGCTTCTTTAATCTGAGGATGTTGTTGTAGTGCAAATTCTATTTCGCCTAATTCAATCCGATACCCGCGAATTTTAACCTGATGATCGATTCTTCCGAGAAATTCAATATTGCCATTGGGCAGGTAACGAACGCGATCGCCTGTTTTGTAAAGATAAGGCAGATGGCAGAAGGCAGATGGCAGATGGATATTGATCAGAGGATTCTTGATGAACTTTTTGGCTGTCAATTCAGGTTGATTTAGATAACCTCGACTAACCTGTGCTCCAGCAATATAGAGTTCTCCTGGTACACCGATAGGTACTGGTTGTAATTTTTTATCTAATATATAAACTTGGTTATTAGCTAAGGGTTTGCCAATAGGTACTGTATCTGATTGGTGATCAGTGTTTGTCTCAACTTGATAAGTGAGGACTCCCACTGTCGTTTCCGTTGGCCCATAATGGTTGAAAATTTGGCAATGGGGTTGATATTGTTGGATTTTAGTCACTAATTGCCAACTTAAAGTTTCTCCTCCTAAAATTAAGCCTTTTCTTGGTAATATTTTCTCGGGTTGAGCTGCACTCAAGAGCGCATTTAGGTGAGAAGGTACGATTTTGAGATAGTCTATGGTGTGGCGATCGCAATAATCTGCTAGTGCTTCAGGATTACTAGCTCTTTCATTCGCAATAAGATGTAAACAACCACCAGTTAACAAAGCAGGAAAAATCACAGTATTTCCTAAATCTGCTGCCAAAGAAGAAACCAGCGCAAAACTTTTATTCTTTTGGAGATGAAGCCGATCGCAAATGGCATAGTAATAATTAAGCAGTTGTTGCTGCTCGATCGCGACTCCTTTAGGTTTTCCTGTCGAACCCGAAGTGAACAAGACATAAGTTAGATTTTCTGGACTTGTTTCTTGACTCGGATCAAGCTCGCTGCCCTTCGCAATTTTTTGCCAGTCTTGATCTAGACAAATAATTTCTGCGATCGATTGAGGTAAATTCGAGACTAATTTTTGTTGAGTTAAGACTATCTGTACATCATCCAGGCGATCGCCTAACGCTGCTTTTGGTAGATTGGCATCTAGAGGTAAATAGGCACCTCCTGCTTTGAGAATACCTAATAGTCCGACAATTGATAAAGAGGATTTTTCTAAGTACAACCCCACTAAAACTTCAGGTTTTACTCCTCTCTCTCGTAGGTAATGAGCCAATTGATTGGCTTGGGAGTTAAGTTGAGCATAGGTTAACTGCTGCTCTTCAAAAACCACCGCTATCTCATGGGGAGTTTTTTGTGCTTGCTCGGCAAACAGTTGCTGAATCGATTGCCCTTGGGGATAGTCTTTGGTGGTTTGATTAAATTCGTGGAAAATTCGTTCGCGATCGCGTGCATCAAGAATCGATAATTCCTCAATCTTGCATTCTGGATCTGTTGTGGCACTTCCTAGCAAAGCTTGCAATTGTCGAGCAAGACTATCAATCGTCTCTGGAGAAAAATAACCTCGATCATAATTAATTTCGATAAATAAACTATTCTGCCGACGAATACCAGACAGTTGAAGTTTATGTCTTTCAATTGAGCTAGATTGTTTTAATAAAGAAAAAGTTAGCGCTCCCAAATCTTGAGGACTAGGTAATTCTTGAAACTCAAACCCAATGGGGAATACCAAATCATCATCAGATTTTAAGGAAAAATAATCTTGCCATTCGAGAACCGATTCTAAAGTCTGTTCCAGGTTTGCGATAACTTCAGCAAATGTCAGATCTCCAGTCAAATCACTTTTAATTGGTAAACAAGTAGCTAGCAATCCCATAATTGAGTGCATTTCTTCATATTCTCGGCGATCGCAGTAAGTCCCGATCGCAATACTAGATTCGTCTGTTAGTCGCCAGATCAGGATTTGCCAACAGGCGAGTAAGATTGAAGAAACCTTAGTTTGATATTTTTGAGCAATCGTTTCTAGTTGGGTTATAAGATCTTCTGCGATCGCGATATCTAAAGTTTGCATCTTTACTCTAGATACGCCTACAGAATGGTTCTCGAAGGGTAATCTAAAAGAGTTCAGCCTTTGTTCTTGCCAAAACTTTTCTGCGTTTGTTGCATCTTCATCGCTTAATAATTGGTTTTGCCATTCAGAAAATTGCACATATTGTATTTCTTCTGCTGATTGACTAGCTTGATAGTTACCATAGCCATCGGCAATCTCATTAAACAGATTTTTCAATGTCCAGTAATCGGCAGACAAAGCAGGTAAAGTAATTTTGAGAATATAGTTAGTTGCCGAAACTTGATATAAAGCTAATCGTAAACTAGCCTCGGTTTCGAGATCATAAGCTTGTCTACTCTCTTTCTCAAATAACTCTTCAAGATCCAGGTCGCGCTCTCGAAAGTCGATTTCTTGCCACCAAAAACCACTGCGATCAGCTATCGTCATTACTGGTAATTTGACCCCAGGTAAACGACTAAAATTTGTCCTCAATATTTGATGGCGAGCGACGATTTGTTCGACTACTTGTTTCAATCTTGCGGTTTGTAAATTCCCCGCGATCGCGATCGCCCCTTGAGTCAAGTAAGCCGCATCATCTTGCTGAAGTCGCCATAGTCGTTTTTGTTGTGGTGAGAGCCCAAAGCCGGTAAGAGTTGGAGTTGCCATACATTTATCCTGATTATTTAGTCTTAATTGCTTTAAATTTTGCTAATTTAGAAATTTTCTTTTGTTGTTTGGCTTGATTTTGTGCTGCTATTTCGCGATCGCTCAAGATTTGGAGATTATTCAGCCGAGCATCGGGCGTTGCTATCACGCTACCGAGTAAAGTCTGGAAGTGATTTGACAAGCGATTAATTTTCTTCGCCGTAAATAAATCAGAATTATATTGCCACTCCCCGACAATTCCAGTTTCTGTTTCCTGCAAAAACAAAGCTAGATCGAATCTTGTAGTTGCATCTTCGACTTCTCTTAGTTTCAAACTCAATCCTGGCAAATCAAAAGCTGGCAAAGGAGTATTTTGCAACACCAATAAAACCTGAAACAAAGATGGTGTATGACTCAAATATCTTTGTGGTTGTAATGCTTTTACCAGGCGATCGAAAGGTAAATCCTGATGGGCATAAGCTGCTAAAGTTATCTGCCGTACTCGTTGCAGTAATTCAGTAAAACTAGGATTGCCACTCAAGTCGGTTCGTAAAACTAACAAATTGACAAAAAAGCCGATTAAAGACTCTATCTCCCCATGATTACGGTTCGCAATATCCGTTCCCACCACAATGTCATCTTGACTCGTATGATGTTGTAGCAAAATTTGTAAAACGCTTAGCATCGTCATAAACAAGCTCACGCCTTCGCGACGAGATAATTGCCCCACCGCTTGAGAGAGCTCCACCGGAATTAGAAAGGTTTCTTGAGCACTAGGATTGGTCGTAACTTCCTGTCGAGGAACAGTAGTCGGCAGGTTTAACCGAGGAAGTTGATTTAATTGTCGTTGCCAATAATTTAACTGAGATTCTAAAAATTCTCCTTGTAATAGTTGACGTTGCCAAGCCGCAAAATCTGCATACTGAATTAGTAATTCTGGTAATGGATTTGATTGATTATTGGCAAACGCTGTATACAACTGTGATAGTTCATGGATAAAGATTCCTGTTGACCAAGCATCACAGATAATATGATGCATTGTCATTAGCAACAGATGTTGATTCGTCTCTACTCGCAAAAGTGTCAATCTAAATAACGGCGACTGAGTTAAATCAAATGGCTGCTCGGTATGGGCTTGCTCTAATCTTTTAATTTCTGTTGCTCGCTCAGGGGAGGAAAATTCTGATAAATCAATAAGCTTTAAATCAAGATTTAACTCCGCAGCGATTTGTTGTCTCGGTTGACCATCAACGACAGTAAAACTTGTCCGTAAAACTTCATGTCTTCTGACGATTTCATTAATGCTTTGAGACAATGCATCTAAGTTGAGTTTTCCTTCTAGTTCTAAAATGCTGGTGCCATTGTAGGCAAAGGATTCTGGTTCTAATTGAGCGAGAAACCATAGTCTCTGTTGGGCAAAGGATAAAGGTAAATTTCCTGCTCTGGCTACAGGTCTAATCAGAGGAATTTCTGTCGCCACACTATTTTCTAGTTGCTCAGCTAATTCGGCTATTGTCGGATATTCAAATAAACAACGTAACGGTAACTCGATCGCTAAACTTTGACGTATCTTTGAGACAACTTGAGTCGCTAGTAGAGAATGTCCTCCTAGTTCAAAGAAATTATCCTTGATTCCTATTTGTTCTAGATTTAAGACTTCTTGCCAGATTTTAGTCAGGCTTGCTTCTGTCGAATTACGTGGTGCAATATATTTACTGGTTGAGATCTCAAAATCAGGAATCGGTAAAGATTTGCGATCGCATTTTCCATTGGGAGTCAAGGGAAAAACTTCTAACGCCACCCAAGCTGAGGGCATCATGTAATCGGGTAGTTTTGTCTTAAGAAATTCTCGTAATTGTTTATCGGGCTTTGCCCTTGAAGGCAGAGGGCAGCGGTGAGACCCCGCGCCGCCGTCAGGCGCAAGGGAACGCTCACCAAGAGAGAGGGCAGAAGGCAGAAGGTTTAAATCTACTTTTTCCTTCTCACTTTGGTTTAAAATCTCTTCCTTTAAGAAGCCCTCTTGTGCAAAGTGGGATCTTTTCGGGTTGCCTTCATTCTTCTGTCTTAGTTTACTGTCTAATGACTGTGGCGTAATGTAATAGGCAACTAATCTTTTCTCCCCATTTTTATCTACGCAAGCATTCACTACCGCATCTTGAATCAAGGGATGTCGAGCGATAATGGTCTCAATTTCTCCTAGTTCAATCCGAAATCCGCGAATCTTAACCTGATTGTCGATTCTTCCTAAATATTCAATCGAACCATTATCTAACCATCGGCCTAAATCTCCTGTTCGATAAAGTAAATCTCTCTCAACTCCTGGCAATGGTTTAGCTGTTTCAGCAAAAGGATTCGCAATAAAACTCGTTTGGGTTTTCTCCTGATTGTGCCAATAACCAATACCAACTCCATAGCCAGAGACACAAATTTCTCCTGGAACACCAACAGGAACTAATTGCTGGTTAGAGTTGAGGATATAAAGATTGAGATTAGCTAATGGTTTACCAATCGCAACTGTATTGCTATTTTCTGGCAGAGGCTGTGTGATGATCTCCTGGGTAATATCGTCACTAGCTTCACTTGGGCCATAGGCATTAACGATCGCAATATTCGGATATAGTTTAAGCCATTGATTAACTAAATCTACTGCTACTGATTCTCCTGTAACCATCATCCATTGCAGAGATGGTAATTTTCTAGATTCAGTATCTAACTTAGATAAGTAATCGATGAAACTTCTCAACACTACGGGAACCAGTTCTACTAGAGTAATTTGGTTTTGTTGAATGACTTGGAATAATTGTTCGGGATTACAAAGAGTTTCTTGATTGATGATTACTGTTCTACCACCAATTAGAATCGGGGCGAGAAATTGCCAAACAGAAATATCAGAAGAAGCCGGGGCAGATTGCAGAAAAGTTAAATCTGAATTTAAATCTAAAGCATCGTATTCAGCATAGATATGATTAATCGCGCCACCATGACGAATAATTGTGCCTTTGGGTAATCCTGTCGAACCAGAGGTATAAATCATATAGGCTGGGTCAATTCCCGTTAGTGCCAACTCTATATTTTCTCTGCTTTGGTTGGAGTCTAAATCTTCATCATCTAGACAGACAATATGTTTTAACTTAGGACAATTTTCCAGAATATGGTTGGAATTTTCCCGACAGAAGCGATCGCAGAGCACAATCTTGCTTTCACTATTGGCCAATATATAGGCAATTCTTTCTGGGGGATAACTGGAGTCGATGGGAACATAAACCCCGCCTGCTTTTAAGATTCCTAATATCGCGATCGCAAAGTTAGCATTTCTTTCTTGCCAAATACTGACAAACTCTTCAGGCTGTAATCCTAAACTGGTTAGTAATCTGGCTATTTGATTGGCTTGCGCATTCAGTTCTTGATAAGTTAATTTCTTCTCACTATCAACTACGGCAATTTTATTTGGCGTTTTAGCGACTTGAGATTCAAATAACTGACTAATCGTTTGCGTAACGGGATAGTCCTGACTATTATCATTAAATCCAATTAATAACTGTTGCTTTTCTGCTGATCTCAACATCTCAATCCCAGACAAGGGCAAGTCGGGATTGATAACTATGTTTTCTAAAATTGTTTGGTAATGTCTCAGCAATCTTTGGATCTCATTAGCCCCGAAGCGATCGCTGTTATATTCAAAGCAAACATCCAATCCGCGATCGCTATCTCTAATCTCTAGAGTAAGATCAAATAATGCCATCCCGTTATCAATGGGAATATCTTCTACTTGCAACCCTGGTAGCTCTAAATTGGCAGTGGGCAGATTATATAAAATAAACATCACCTGAAACAGTGGCGACTGGCTAGTATTTCTTTCTGGATGTAGTTGGGCAACTAATTTTTCAAAGGGTAAATCCTGATGAGAATAAGCTTCTAGAGCAACTTTTTTAACTTGTTGCAGTAGCTCGGAAAAACTAGGATCACCAGAGAGATCACTGCGGAGCACTAAAGTATTGAGAAAGATGCCGATCATGGCTGTCAATTCCGGACGATTTCGATTCGCGATCGGGGAACCAACTAAAATATCTTCAATCTCTGTGTAGCGAAATAACAATAGTTTAAATGCCGCCAATAGCAACATAAATAAGGTAACTTGCTTACTTTGGCTGAGAGCTTTCAATCCTTGGCTGAGTTGGCTTGAGAGTAAAATTGATTCCCTCGCACCTCGACACGAATTTATTCCATTGGTTTGATGTTGTCGATTAAGACTTGGTAGTTCTAGTTTCGGTAAGTTGCCCTTTAGTTGCTGTTCCCAGTAATCGAGTTGAGAGTCAAAGATCTTATCTGATAGCTGTTTTTCCCATAAAGCAAAATCTGGATATTGAATCGACAACTTCGGCAAGGAAGGTGCTTTTCCTGTTTTTAAGTCGGCATAAACTGTGGCTATTTCTCGGATAAAGATCGCCATCGACCAACCATCACAGATAATATGATGTACTGCGATCATCCACAGATATTGCTCTTTATTTAGTCGATATAGTTGCAGTCGAAATAAAGGAGAGGCTTCCAAGTCAAAGGGCTTGCGAGCTTCTTGAGTTGCTAAGGTGATCGCGTTGGCTTCCGAGTTTGGTTGCTGAGGCATTTCTGCAATGGGTATTTTGACCAAAAGCTCAGGAGCAATCTGACAAATCGGTTTTCCCTCTTGGGCAATAAACTTACTCCGTAAAATTTGATGACGTTCAATAACTCGGTTAAAACTTTGCTCTAATAATGTGATATCGAGTGAGCCTGTTAATTTGACAAGACTAATTTCATTGTACAAAGGCAATTCTGGCTGTAATTGATGCAGCAGCCATAGCCTTTCTTGAGCAGAGGAAAGTATTTGCTCCCCAGAGTTGGACTGAGAATTACTAATTAATGGTGGTTTTACATTATTAGCACCTTTCTTCTTGAGACGATATTCTAGCAACGTCCGTTGGGCGGGGGAAAGGGCAGCCATTCTCTGGGAAAAATCTTTCATCTACTCAATTAATAATCTTGTTGATTTTATTGATAATTAGTCTTAATAATAAATTTAAAAAGATTGTCTTGTCTAAGCTCCTGATACTAACCTGCGTTCATAGACTTAAAGATCATTTTTAATTCCCTTTGCGTCTTTGCGTCTTTGCGCGAAATGCACAATTACACTTTAGAATGCGACTTAGTATGAGGACTTGTTCACTAGTTCTTGTTGAAGAGCTTCAGGAGAAAGATTTTCTATTTCTGCTAATATTTTTTCCATCTCACTTATTCCTAGACTTTGATTGATAATGATATTCGCTAATTGAGCAATAGTCGGAGCTTCAAAGAGAAAAGTTTGTAAGGATAAATCTACTTGAAAGATTTCTCGCAATTGAGCAGTAACCTGAACCGCGAGGAGGGAATGTCCACCTAATTCAAAGAAATTATCGTGAATTCCAATCCCTTTCAAGCCTATCACTTCTTGCAATATTTTCGCAATTGTTTTTTCGATTTCATTACTTGGCGCCACATAGTTTTTGCGCTCAAGAGATCTCGAATCAGAACTGGCAGAATTCTCTGGCTTTTGAGCCATATATTGAGTCAAGAAATTATTGTTTTGCTCAATCACTGTCGGTAGATCCTGAGTCGAGACAATTACTTGGGACAAGTCACTTGCTAGAGCACGCTCAAATACCTCGATCGCCTCACCAGAAAGCATTCCCTGTTGGAGATTATCAGCTTGCCATTGTTTAACTTGAGCTGGCACAGTGGTATTTTTTGCCATTCCGACTTCTTGCCAGGCATCCCAATTAATTGCTACTGTCGGACAATTGTTTCTGTTGTGATGGGCCAAGATATCGAGAAAGGCATTTGCGCTACAATAATCAGCTTGCCCAAAGCCGCCAACAATAGAGGTTAAAGACGAACAAAGGACGAGAAAATCGAGATCTATGGTTTGTAAAACTTGATTTAGAACTAATGTCCCAGTGACTTTCGGGGCAAAGACAGTTTCTGCGATCGCAGGAGTTTTGAGTTGAATAATGCCACCTCCGGCGACTCCAGCCCCATGAATGACTCCGTTAATGGTGCCAAAGCGGTTGCAAGCTAAAGCGATCGCCTGTTCCATAGCATCGCGCTCGCAAACATCCGCTGTCACAGGTAAAACTTCAGCACCTAATGTTTCTAGGTTTTTAAGCTGACAAATCTTTTGGCTAGTTAAATCTTGGGCATCATGACTCGCTAACCATTGTTCCCAATGTTCTCGATTAGGGAATTCAGAACGACCGAGTAAAATAAGTTTGGCTTGAACTGTCCGAGCTAGATGTTCGGCTAAGGCTAAACCAATACCACCCATGCCTCCTGTAATCAGGTAAATTCCTTGGGGTTTTAATTTTGATTGCTCTGGGGAATTTTTAGTGAGGGAAATGGATTCAAAGGTTTGTACCCAACGCCGATTTTGACGATAAGCCACAATTTTATCTTTGGTATCGGTCGTAAATTCGGTAATTAATTGTTCGATGTTGTAATCATGATCAGTCTCCGAAATTGCTAGATCGATTTGACGAGCATCAATCTCAGAATATTCTTGGGGAATAACTTTAATCGCACCTAAGATATCTGCTTGTTCATAGGCTAAGGTTTCATCGCCAATGATGTCGTAAAGATTATTGGTTCCGACTAAGATTTGAGTTTTTTGCTGGTCTGGTAATTTATTTTGTTCGATTGCTTGAGCGAGGTAGATTAAGCTCCAGAAGTCTAGAGAATTGGGGAGTTGGGGATTTGGGGGGTTGGGGATTTGGGGGGGGATATTCCAGAGGTGGATTATTTTTTGGGGAATTTTACCCGATGTAACTAAATCTTGAATTAGCTTTTGATAATCTTCTGGATTATTGGGATTGATAGTATAAGTATCTTTATTTTGGCTAAAGTTTTCTCCCTGAGATACTGCGATCGCGGTTTGCCCATTATCTCTTAATTTTTCAATTATGCGATCGCCAATTCCCAATTCATCAACAAACACTAAATAGCGACTACCCTTATCTAACTTACTGGTTTTAATCAGAGGTAAGCTTTTCCAAGAAGGAACATAAAACCAATCACTAATCTTACTTCTTTTGCCTTGTTGAACTTTTCTGGGCGTTTTCGGAGCATCAATCCAATAACGTTGGCGTTCAAAGGGATAAGTAGGCAGTGGAACTCGATAAGGTTGTCTGTGGGCAGAAAAGTTATTCCAATCAATTTCTACTCCAGCAAGCCAGATTTTGCCTAACATATTGAGTATGAAAGCATAATCAGAAACTTTTTCTTTAGGATGAGGCAAGGAAGAGAATACTCTTTGCTCTGATGTTGGAGGTAAATTTCGTTTCACAAGAGTTGATAAAGTTCTGCCTGCTCCTACTTCTAATAAAATATATTTTTCTTCTTTTAATAGTTCGGAAATTCCCGCTGCAAAACAAACTGTTTCCCTCATATGTTTAGCCCAATAATTGGGATTAGTGGCTTGTCCTGTGGTAATCCAAGTTCCTGTGACGTTGGAAATAAAAGGAATTTGGGGTGAATTTAAAGTAATTTTAGATAATGCTTGTTGTAATGGTGCGATCGCGTTATCCATCATGGTCGAATGAAAGGCATGGGATGTGTGCAAATGGCGACATTCAATATTTTTCTCTTGAAGTTCTTGAGCTATTTTGGCTATGGCTTGATCACTACCGGAAATCACAGATAAATCAGGAGCATTAATTACCGCTAGAGATAATTCTTCGTTGAGTAATTTCTTAACTTCTGCGACTGGTAAGGAAACAGCCAGCATCGAACCAGTCGGCATCTGCTGCATTAGTTTTCCCCGCATCGCAACAAAACGCAGTGCATCTTCTAGAGAAAACACACCCGCAATGGTGGCAGCCACATATTCTCCTATACTGTGACCGATCGCCGCTTGTGGTTGAATCCCCCAAGACATCCATAGTTGAGCCAAGGCATATTCTAGGGCAAAGATCGCAGGTTGGGCTATTCGTGTTTGTTGTAGAGACGTTGCATGCAACGTCTCTACCGCGACGGGATAAATTAGCGATCTCAACAAAGTTGAGCCACTGCGTGATCGCAAATCTAACCCCAATTCTGGTTCTAATAATTCTGAACAGCGATCAATCCATTCCCGAAATACAGGTTCAGTCTGATACAGATCTTTGCCCATGTTGATATATTGAGAACCCTGACCAGGGAACATAAAGACAATCGATTTATTTTTTTGTTCGATAACATTCGTTAAAACCCTTTGCGGTTCTCTTGACTGAAGTGCGATCGCCACATCTTGCAGGTCTTGACCGACTACCATCCGACGATAATTAAATTCCTGGCGACCCATTTGCAGAGTGTAAGCTACATCAGCCAAATCTAATTCGGGATGATTGTTTAAATGTGCAACCAAATTATCCGTCATTGTCTCCAACGCAGATTCAGTTTTCGCCGAAATAACCAAAATCTGATGCTTTCTACTCTTACTGATAACTGATAACTGTTCACTGTTCACTGCTTGCCCTCGAATAGGGTTATTATTTAAGACTTTTGACTTTTGACTTTCTAATGGTTTCTCTTCCAAAATCACATGAGCATTCGTCCCGCCAATACCTAAAGAACTGACCCCAGCTCTTCGTGGAGTACCTGTAGTCTCCCATGGCTGTAGTTGAGTATTAACGTAAAAAGGACTATTCTCAAAATCAATTGCCGGATTAGGTTGCTCAAAATTTAAGCTAGGGGGAATTTGCTGATGCTTCAGAGCCAAAGCTGTTTGAATAACCCCAGCAACTCCTGCTGCTGCATCCAAGTGACCAATATTAGTTTTAACCGAGCCAATAGCACAAAAACCCTTTTCAGCAGTGCTTGAGCGAAAAACCTGGTCAAGTGCAGCAATTTCAATCGGATCACCTAAAGATGTTCCCGTACCATGGGCTTGAATATAACTAATTGTTTCGGGCTCAATATCTGCAAGCATCATGGCTTCGGCAATAACTTCGGCTTGACCATTGATACTAGGAGCCGTATAGCCAACTTTCCCCGCGCCATCATTGTTAATTGCTGCTCCTTTAATCACAGCATAAATATGGTCGCGATCGCTGATGGCCTCTTCTAGCCGCTTTAAAACTAGAATACCTACACCATTGCCGATAATTGTGCCCTTGGCCTGAGCATCAAAAGCGCGACAATGACCATCAGGAGATAAAATTCCTCCTTCCTGGTATAAATATCCCGTTTTTTCTAGAATATTAACCGATACGCCTCCTGCTAAAGCCATATCGCATTGATAATTCAACAAACTTTGACAAGCTAATGTTGTCGCGACTAAAGAAGTAGAACAAGCGGTTTGGACCGATAAACTGGGGCCAGTAAGATTTAATTTATAAGAAACCCGAGTTGCTAAAAAATCGTTGTCATTGCCAATGCCCTTTTGGAAAAAACTAGCCAGTCCAGCGCCGCTTTGATTTAAGTCTAAAGATAAATAATGATTAGAACTAGCCCCAGCATAAACTCCAATGCGACTTTCACAACGTTGAGGGTCATAACCGGAATTTTCTAAGGCTGACCAGGCAGATTCTAAAAATAGACGATGCTGTGGGTCGGTCAACTCGGCTTCTTTCGGATTAAAACCAAAGAAGGTCGCAGCGAATAAATCGGCATTTTCCAAGACACCGAGACGTTTAACATATTCAGGATTATTAACTAGTTCAGTGTCGATACCCGCAGCAATTAGTTCTTCATCACTAAAAGTGGTAATTGATTCTTTGCCTAAGCTTAAATTTTCCCAAAATTGGTTAATATTTTTAGCGCCGGGAAAACGACCTGACATGCCAATAATGGCTATTCCTTCTAAAGAATTTGTGTTTTCTAACATACTTATAAATTTATTTATTTTGATTTAAGTGATTTTTTATGTTTTTTAAGTGCCAATTTACGCTTTTGGGTTCTATCTGCGATCGCGGTAAATTGCTGATTTTCTATTGGTGTTTGACTGAGTTTTTTAGCTAACAAGCTAATCGTTGGATATTGAAAAAACTCTACTATTGATAAATCTTGATTTAACTTAGCTCGTAACTGGCTATGTACTTGACCAATTAACAGGGAATGTCCTCCTAAGTCAAAGAAATTATCATTAATTCCGACTTGATCAACACCCAAAACATCTTGCCAAATAGTAGCAATAATTTTCTCTGCTTCCGTATCTGGTGGTGTATAAATACTATCACTAACAGAGTCAATATTTGGTTTAGGCAAAGCTCGACGGTTAATCTTTCCATTAGGCAATAGAGGTAAACTATCTAGGAGCATAAAATTTGTAGGCACCATATATTCTGGTAACTTTTTGCCTAAAAACTCTCGCAGCTTAGGCACTAATTCTACTGCAAATTTTGCCTGTAAAGGATTATTTGTATAGTCCCGCCAAGGACGATGTTTAGTATTTTTATTATTGTTTTGATTAGTGACAAATCGCATCTTTTGATTTATCGGCTTCCGTTTAAATATCACATCGTAATATTCATTGGCTCCACTGCCAGACCAAGTAATGTCAATCGAATAAGGCAAATCTTGGCTGAACTTCCAAAAACTTTCAGGCTCAATTCCTGATTGCTCGAAGTTATTATCCAGAAATTGCCTCATTTCTCCCACAGTTGACGCACCTTCGGTTGAATTCAACCATTGCCAAATCTGATAATCTTTAGTCACTCTCGCATTGGGAACCTGAGTAATACCTACAATATCAGGCATCTTCTCTCTGAGAATTTGACGGACTGAATTTATGCTTAATTCTGATTTTTTCCAATCCAACCAAGGTAAATCTAACCCAGAAATATCCGCTGCTTCTCCAATATGAATAATCACATCGTAGCGGAATTTATTGAGTTCATTTTGGTGATAGCCTCGCTCCAAAATAATTTCTACATGGCTAATTTCTGGTAAATGTTGTTGTAAATTGGTGAAAAATTCTGGATCAATAACTAGTTGTTTTTCCTCAAACAATTGTTTGTTAGCCCGTTGTTTTAATTCTTCTTTAGAAAGAGAATCGGGAGCACGATGAAATTGTACAGAGCTATGAAATGTTCCGAGTAAAGGCAAACTACGAATATCCCCGAGGAAAATAAAACCTCCTGGTTCCACTGCCGCAACTGCCTTGGTCAAAACTTGCATTAAATAGTCAACATTGGGAAAATACTGAGCTACAGAAACTACCACAACCGCATCAAAACTATTGGCTGCGACATTCTCAAAGTTATTGGCATCTCTATGGTTCAAGCTAACTCCAGATATTGATTCTTCTAGCATTTCCAGTTGATGCTGGAGATTAAGTAAGGCTTTTTCTGAGGCATCGGTGGCACAATATTGCTCACAATAAGGAGCGATCCGAAATAGCATTAGTCCGCTACCTGAACCGAGATCTAATACTTTGCTGGGCTTTAAGGACAAAATCCGCTCGACTGTCGATTCTACCCATTGAGCAACTTCTGCCTCGGGCATTGCTTGTCCTGTATAACTACTGTTCCATCCTGTGAAATCCGATTTTAAGGCTTGTTCCTCAACAGTATTCTGGTAAAGATCGTCAAATACTCCTTCCCATTGAGATAACTGTTCACTGCTTAATTCTTCTTCTGAGCTTAATTCTGGTTGAGGATTTTGGACGACATAAGCAACTAAGCGTTTGTTATCAAGCTCATCTTCTTGAGCAATAACTACGGCTTCTTTCACCTCTGAATGCTGGCTCAATACTGCTTCAATTTCTCCTAATTCAATCCGAAATCCGCGAATTTTTACTTGATAGTCCATCCGACCCAGAAATTCAATATTTCTATTATGCGCCCTAAAGGATACACCTTCGGATAAAGCGGTATCCTTTAGGGCTACTAGATATCTTGCTAAGTCTCCAGTCTTGTATAAACGTGCTCCTGGGCGATCGCTAAAGGGATCGCGAATAAATTTCTCTTTGGTTAATCCTGGACGATTATAGTAACCTCTAGCTAATCCAATTCCTCCAATATAAAGTTCTCCGGCAACTCCTAGCGGGACAGGTCGTAGCTCGGAATCCAGTATATATAGTTGAGTATTGGGGAAAGGACGACCAATAGGGACTGGCCGCTCAAGTTGTAGCTCAAGTTGTAAATTGGCAGTAGTAGTCTCAAAATAGGAACTATCAATCGTGGCCTCGCTGACACCATAGGAGTTGATTAATCTGGTTGCCTCACCACAAAAACCTTTGACTCGTTGATATCCACTCATATACCAACTATCAGAACCGACGATTAACAAGCGCATAAAGTCGAGAGATTGTTGAGTTTCCTCTAAATATTGAATTAAGTTCATCAGCACAGCGGGAACAAATTCTGCACAGTCTATTTGTTCAGAACAAAGTAGGCCATACAGTCGATCTGGCTGTAATAGATAGTCCCTGGGACAAAGTACTAATTTCCCTCCAGAGCATAATGCTCGAACTAAGTCTCCCGTAAACACATCAAAGGAAAAACTTGCCATTTGCAAATGACTTGTAGCAACAGAACGCAGTAAATATCTATCTTCCCAACCGAGATAGGCATTGACTAAACTACTATGATTAACCATCACGCCTTTGGGAGTACCAGTAGAACCCGAAGTGTAGATGACGTAGGCTAGGTTTTGAGAGGTTGCTTTATTAGGTAAATTTGACTGACTTTCTTGAACAATATTCTTCCAACTAGAATCGAGACAAATAACCTTCGCTTGATGTTCTGGAAGATTTTTTTGTAACCATGGCTGTGTGAGCAAAACTGGTAGTTGCATATTGTTCAAGATGAATTCGAGCCGCTCGGAGGAGTAGATCGGATCTAGTGGGACATAAGCTCCTCCAGCTTTGAGAACTCCTAATACGGCGATTATCATTTCTACGGAGCGATCCATGTAGATCCCCACCATGGTTTCTGGTTCGACTCCAACTGTTTGTAAATAATGTGCTAACTGATTGGCACGTTGATTCAATTCTTGGTATGTCAGTTGGTTTTGGGCAAATACGACAGCAACTTCATCGGGTGTTTGCTCTACCTGGGCTTCAAACAGTTGATGAATAGATTGCCCCATTTGGGATTTGAGGTTTTGGTTCGATAGTTCCTCTGAATTGAATTTAACCAGTAGTTGCTGTTGTTCTTTGGCGGTTAATAATGATAATTCCGATAGCTTCGCATCAGGATTAGCTAATACATTTAGCAGTAGGTTCTCTAAATGCCCAATCATTCGAGTAATCGTGGCATCGTCAAAGAGATCGCTATTGTATTCAAAAGATAATCTCAAACCTTGATTCACTTCTACCGATAAACTCAAATCAAACTGCGCTGTGTTTGTTTCTATCTGTAATTTGCTAATCGCTAAATTGGGTATTTCCAAAGGAGTTGGCGTATGGCGAAAATCAAACATAGCTTGAAATAGCGGTGTCCGACTGGTATCTCGCTCTGGTTGGACGGCTTCTACTAGTTGATCAAATGGTAAGTCCTGATGTGCATAAGCGCCTAAAGCTATGTTTTTGACTCGTTGGAGTAAGTTACTAAAAGTTGGGTTACTACTTAAGTCTGTGCGAAGTACTAGGGTATTAACAAAAAAGCCAATTAAGCCTTTGACTTGATCTTGATTTCGGTTGGCGATGGGTGAACCGACAGCTATATCATCTTGTCCTGTATAGCGATGAAGAAATGTCTGAAATATTGCCAGTAGCAACATGAATAAAGTTACATTCTCTTGATGGGCTAGTTCATTTAGTCTTTGAACTATTGTTGCTGATAATTCGAAAGCTTGATGAGCGCCTCGGGAAGTCTGCACCGCAGGTCTGGTGCGATCAGTTGGTAAATGTAATGCTCTGGGGATGCCGTTTAGTTGTTGCTGCCAATAATCAAGTTGTTTTTCCAGGATTTCTCCTTGTAACCATTGTTTTTGCCATTGGGAAAAGTCTTTGTACTGAATTGTAATTTCTGGTAGGGGCGAGGTTTCTCCCGTTAAGAATGCTTTGTATAACGCTTCAAGTTCTTGTAATAAAATTTCGGTTGACCAACCATCGGAAATTATATGGTGCATTTCCAGGACAAAAACATGTTCTTGTTCTGCGAGGCGCAAAAGTTTAGCTCGGAATAAGGGACCCTGAGATAGGTTAAAAGGTTGTTGAGCTTGTTCGGTTAAGAATTCCTGGATTGCGCGATCGCTCTGGGAAGCAAGATTATTTTGATAATCTACGACTGATAGAGATAATTTGAGGCTGGGCGCAATAATTTGTCCTGGTTGTCCATCAGCGATCGCGAAAATAGTTCTTAGCGTTTCATGTCTTCTGACAATTTCGTTTAAACTTTGTTCTAATACGGCAATGTTAAGCTCGCCCTTGAGCTCTAGGGCTAAGGAAATATTGTAAGCTGGGTTTCCTGGTTCTAATTGATCGAGAAACCAAAGTCTCGCCTGAGCAAAAGAAACGGGATAGCTATGCTGATTTGTCGTGATTTTTTTGAGAGGGATAGATTCAGTTGGATTCGATATTTCTAGGGCCGCTAATATTTTTGTGCAGAGCGATCGCGTAGTTAATCCGGAAAATAAATCTGCGATCTCAACACTAACTCCTAAATCATTTTCGATCTGATTTTTTAATTCAAAAACTTTTAAAGAATCTAAGCCCAAACTAGTCAAAGGACTATCCAGAGCAATTGCTTGCGGTAATCTTTTTACTATCCGAGCAATACTGGTTTGTACATATTCTTCTAAAAGTAACTGCGATTCTTGAGGCAGTTTTTGTAAAAGTTCTTCTCTAGTTAAATGTATTGCTACTTCGACAGATTCTTTAGTTTCAACAAAATCACTAGCAATTATATTTAATTTATGCTCTAAAAGCTGATCCCGAGTTGCTCGACGTTGAATTTTCCCACTAGAAGTTTTCAGAATAGTCCCTGGCTTAATTAAAACTACGCCATAAACTTCTATTTCATGGGCTTCTGTAATCGCTTGACAAATATTATTAATGACTAATTCCAAATTTGGTTTAGCCCGAAATTCCAATTCTTGGACAACTACTAATCTTTCTTCTTGGTTAATCTCCACAGTAAAAGCAGCATTACTCGCCAAACGTAAATCTGCATGAGATTGTTCTGCTGTTAGTTCAATATCTTGTGGATAAAGATTACGTCCTCTAATAATAATTAAATCCTTGAGTCTCCCAGTAATAAACAGCTCACCATTGCGATCGAGAAAACCTAAATCTCCAGTGCGCAAAAAAGATTCCTTCTGTAAATCCTCTTCTCTCCCTTCTCTCTCTTCTTTGCGCCTTTGCGTCTTTGCGTGAAATATTTTCTTAGTCTCTTCCACTCGATTCCAATAACCATTGGCAATACTATCTCCACTAACCCAAATCTCACCAACAGAATTAGACTCACAAACTGTCTCAGTTTCAGGATTGACTATCACAATTTCTTGCCCAGGAATACTTCTGCCACAGCTGACTAAAACTTTACTATTCTCCTTCCCAGAAACTTCTACAATCCGATCTTCGGCCAAAGCCAATTTATCCACAGATTTACTTTGATATTTTGTCTCCCTCTCGCCGCCAGAAACCAATAAAGTCGCTTCGGCCATTCCATAGCAAGGATAAAAAGCTTCCTGACGAAAACCACAGTCAGCAAAAGTAGCAGCAAATAATTCTAAAGTCTCGTGACGAATTGGTTCGGCTCCATTAAAAGCCACTTGCCAACTACTAAGATCTAGAGTTTCTTTTTGTTTGGCGGTAATCTTTTTCGCACATAGTTCATAGGCAAAATTCGGCGCGCCGCTAGTAGTTCCACCATAGCTCGAAATAGCTTTTAGCCAACGATAGGGATTTTGTAAAAAAGAAGTCGGCGACATCAAAATGCAGGGAAACCCACCATAAAGAGGTTGTAAAATACCGCCAATTAATCCCATATCATGATAAATCGGCAGCCAAGAAATAAACTTACTCTCGGGTGAATGCCCCATCCAACGATAAGTCATCTCCGCATTATGCAGTAAATTACCATGACTGACCATTACGCCTTTCGGGGTTCCGGTAGAACCAGATGTATATTGTAAGAAGGCAATGGTATTTTTATTTAAATTTTCTGGTTGCCAATTCTCTTCAATCTCTAAGCCTAGATTGTCTGTCGCTAGCCACTTTAAATCTTTATTCTTACCTAACAAAGACTGCATTTTGGGTAATAGTTTCTCAGTTGTTAATGCGATCTCCGCTGAAGAGTCTGTAGCAATCGCTTGTATCCGAGGAGTCTTGCGGGCATTTTGCGGTGGATAAGCCGGCACTGCAATTACCCCAGCCGACAAACAGCCAAAGAAAGCCACTAAATAATCTAAGCCAGCAGGATAAAGTAAGAGTGCTCTTTCATCTTGCAATCCTAAATGTTTTAGCGCGATCGCAATTTGCTGACTACGCCTTGTCAACTCTTGATACGTAATTGTTATCTCTAAACTTTCACCATCTTCGAGAAAAGTAAAAGCATTAGCATTCGGTTGTTGACGAGCTTGATAATTTAAAAGTTCAACAACTGTACCGCAATTTTGCAGATTTTTTTGTAGGCTATTGACAAAGTGATTCATAATTCTCGATTTATGATGTTGGCAAAAATATAGGTAACAATCTCAAATCTCGGTGAAAGATAAATAGTGAAATATAAAAATCTAGTGGGAATTATTGCACTACTAATTTAAATGATGTAACTGCGATCGCAATGTCTCAAGCCATTTGCCGATCAAAATTTTAATAAAATACTTAAGCAAGATGCTTTAACTTTATCGCCTCAAAAAAGTTAGACATCAGACTTGTAAGAATTAAGGTAATACTATGAAAATGGGACTAGAGATGATAGATTGCCAAGTCTTGTTAGACAATGCTTAGACAGAGGATTGCCTTGAATGTAGATTTGCTCCGAAAACAGCGACCACCAATCAGTATATCCGTTTTTACTGCTTAATGACTTTCCTTAGATATTCCGCAATTTCACTGTACATGTTTTTCCTTTTTAATGCAAATTATTTCTATTTGCGATCGCTGATTTTGATAAAAATCTAGGATAGATGACGAAGAAAATCTTGATTAATGAAGATGTAGTTAGACAAAATCTTTGATGGATATACGTTTTAGCTGGTATTTATCAAGTTTTTTTCTTTGGATTGACAATCTAATCTACTATAAGATTAGTCAAGGATTCCATTTGGCGTTGACAATAAATTTAAACTTATTGAAAATTTAAATCAATTAGTATTTTAGGTAAAACAAATACTAATCTTTATATTCGTAACCAGCAACTAATTCGATGCGAATCAATAAAGCAAGAGCTGCTTCAAGATGACAGACAAATTTCAAACCCCCCAAACTCTTCGTAAGTTTACGATTATCTGGTTGGGACAAACACTTTCTATTATAGGTTCTGGGATGACTCAGTTTGCCTTATCTATTTGGGTATGGAAGCTTACTGGTCATGTGACCGATTTGGCTTTATTTGGTTTTTTTTCCCAATTGCCACAAATATTTATTTCTCTCGTATCTGGGGTAATTGTCGATCGCGCTAATCGCAAATTCCTCATGGTCTTAGGCGATACAGTAACTGGCTGTTTGACCATTATGCTCTTAATTCTTTATGCAACTAACGATTTACAATTGTGGCATTTGTATCTTGCAATTGCGATCGCTGGAATTTTTGAGCAGCTACAAACCTTAGCCTTCGGGGCTTCCATTGCCACCCTTGTCCCCAAAGAACATTATGGCCGTGCTAGTAGTATGGGTTTTATCGCTAGTTACGGCTCAGATATTATCGGCCCAGCATTAGCAAGCATCCTCTTTATAACTATTGGTCTAGGCGGGATTATGGCGATTGATATTTTCACTTTCGTCATTGCTGTTACTACAGTTCTCTTTGTTAAAATCCCCCAGCCAAAATCGACAAAATCAGAAACCATCTCCAGGAAAAACTTAAGCAATATTAGTCAAGAAATTACCTTTGGCTTCCGCTATTTACTGCAACATTCAAGTTTATTTATCATGCTTATTTGGGTTTCTTTATTTTGGTTCGTTCATGACATTGGAGATTCTCTATATTCAGCAATGATTTTAACTCGTACCAATAATGACCCCAGAATTTTAGGTAGTTTAGCTTCCGCCGCTGGAATTGGGGGTATTGCTAGTGCTTTATTGCTCACTAAATGGGGTGGTTTCCAACGAAGAATCAAGGGAATACAACTAGGAATGCTCGGTGCGGGGCTGAGTAAAATTTTCTTTGGACTAGGCAAAACACCTTTAGTTTGGCTGCCAACTCAGTTATGTTCTTCTTTTAATTTTCCGCTGCTTGGTAGTTCTTTTGATGCTATTTGGCTAAGCAAAGTTGAGCCTGAACTTCAAGGACGAGTGTTTGCTACCCGTTCATTGTTCATCATGTTAGTTTCTGCTTTGGGTTATTTATTCGCTGGGCCTCTAGCAGACTATATTTTTGAACCAGCAATGATGCCCGACGGAATTTTAGCTCCAGCATTAGGCTGGTTATTGGGAACGGAAAAAGGTTCGGGAATTGTTCTTCTCTACTTACTATGTTCTTTGAGTATGTTGATTATCGGCTTAAGTGGGCAAGCATTAAGTAGCCTCAAGGATCTTGATCTTGAAAAGAATGAGGATTAAGTCAAGTGTCAAACCTTTTTTGCCTAACTTACATCATAGCGAGCTTAAGCAATTTGACTTGTGTCGATCATAAAACCCTCATTTCTCAGGATAAAGAATGGCAATGTTACCTAAATATTGAGGAATTTGAGCAAAGTCAGTTAGGGAACTGGACTATGACTAATTCTTTTCGTGCAGCTTATATTACTTGGGATGAGCATAATAGAGTAGGAGCATACCCGCAGGAAAATCAATTCGAACGCGAGTTTGATTATGATGAATTTCCTTTCGAAGAGTTTTATAACCTTTCTCTAGAATCTAGTCAGAATTTTCAGACAGCAAATATCCAACATGAAACTACGATTGGGATTGAACTTAATAAAAATATCTTTGGTCGTACCAGTCGCCAGAGCAGTCAAGGAAAATTTGACTCTCTAGGTTTAAATTCTCTAATTATTCCTAATCCTTATGTAGCTGAGGATTTTTTCAGCAAAAAAAATTATCTAGGATTGTATATCGAGCATGAAGCTGCTTTAGGAGATCGTCTCTTTTTGAGTTTTGAAGGAACTTTCGATGTGGCAATTCCCGACACGATAGATTTTGAATCAACAAGTCTGATCGATCCGATTGAAAACAACAATTTTTTTCCGGAAATCTCTCTGGAATACCAGTTAACTCATTCTCTTTTGGCCTATACTAGCTTCGAATATGGTGTTGAATCGATTGAGGGCAAAGATTTTAGAAATCAAAGACTGCGCTCAGAGACCTATCAAACATGGGAAGTGGGAATTAAAACCCAATTAAATGACAATTGGCTAGCTACAGTTTCGTTTGAGCGAGAAATTCAAAATAACTTTACGACAACTGATCCTAATGAACCAGACTTTGACTTGCAAATCAATCGACAAATTGGCAATTCATGGACAGGAGAGATCAGTGGAGAACTTAATCCTGGTTGGTGGCTCTATGGTTTTTATACTTATACCGATGCTACTGTGACTGAAGATGAAGTGATTAAAGTCGGCAATTCCCTTGCTGGGATAGCACGCCATACGGGTGGTTTATGGACTAGCTATGAAATTACCCAAGGTCAATGGCAAGGCTTGGGCTTAGGAAGTGGCATCATTTGGAATGGAGAGCGTCCAGCCGATGCAGTCAATAGTTCTGATTTTCCTGACTATCTACAATTTGATTTAGCTATTTTCTATAATCAAGATCACTTTAAAGCTGCCATCAGTGTTCAGAATTTGTTCAATGGGGGATTCGATGAGCAAGAAGTAACCTCGCAAACAATTTTAGGCACAATTCTTTGGAAATTCTAATTCTTTATAATAATTTTCTTGATTAATGAGAAAATTTATTATTAAACTAGATTACAAATAGAGTACTAATGAAAACTTTAAGCACAACTGAATTTGCCTTGCAATTGTCAGAAAGCATGAAATCAAATGAAGTATTACATAATGTGCAGGGTTTTGATAAGATTGGAAACTCCATCAGCAAATGGCATGAAGATAACTATAAGGAGTATCAATTTGATTCTGGAGTCGAAGTAACCCTAGATTGTGAGACTATTTATCGTGATTATAGTGTGGAAGACGAACATAATGATTTTCATATGTTAGTCGCCAAATTCTATTTATCCGGCAGTCAGGGGGTTATTTCTCCTGGAATTGAGAATGTGGAAGCTGAATATAGCGAGGCTAGTGGCAACAACTATTTATTCTATTTGCCAGATATTCAGGAGACGGATCAATTTGTTGCAGGGACTAGGTTTCAAAGAGTCAGAATCAATATAGAGCCCAGTTTTTTAAGAAGCTTTGTGAGTGGATTAGATGATATTCCCAAAAAGTTGCAGCCTTTAATTGAAGGAGATTTGGCTCCGAGTTTTCATTGTTCTGTGGGGAAAGTGACTCCGATGATGAGAACAATTATTCAACAGATGTGGGCGCATCCCTATCAAGGCGCGATCGCAAAAATCTATCTAGAAGGGAAAGTCTTGGAATTACTTGCTTTACAGCTATCTCAATTACTGGAATTGGAACGAGTCCAGCCTGCTAATCTCAAACTAAATTCCCGAGACCTTGATAGCTTACATCAAGCCAAAAATATTTTACAACATAAGTATCTTAACCCCCCATCTGTCATCGATTTGGCACAGCAAGTAGGCTTAAATCGAATCAAACTACAACAGGGTTTCCGCCAGGTATTTCAGACAACTCCCTTTGGCTACCTACAAAATTACCGTTTGGATTTAGCTAAAATTCTCTTGCAAGATGATGAACTGACAGTGAATACCGTAGCCAGACGAGTAGGATATTCCAATGTTAGTTATTTTTCTCGAACCTTCAAACGTAGATTTGGCATTACTCCTGGTAAATGTCGTTAATCACAAAATCTTTGAGGACTAAAAATTTATCTTTTAGGATATAGACTTGATTCAGCAAAATCACTTAGACTTGATTCTACTAAAATTAAATAAAAATAATTCTTAATAGAGAATTATTGAAAATCGTGAATGAAAAGTGTTAAATTAAATCAAAAGAAATCGATAATAACTTTCCGCCGTGACCTCTGCTCGATCACAATATGGTCTAGTTTAATTGCTATATTCCCCTTCTCAATTAAATCTGTGAGCGCAGAACAAATTGCAGAAACCAAGATTGCTTTCCGAAACAGCGAATCGCCAAGTCAATTATTTCAGTTCCCTAGGACTAAAGCCAACAATCCGCCATTACAGCCAATTTCCTTAGAGAGTCCAGCTCTTCTAGCCCAAGGAGGAGATGAAAATCTAACTAGAGTTACTCAAGTACAAATTAAGCAGACTGCTGAAGGTTTGGAGTTAATTCTGGAAACGCCATCTGGAAAACGATTAATTCCCTTAATTTCTCCAGACGGAAAAAATCTGGTGATCGATATTCCTGATGCCAGTCTTGGATTTGCCATCAGAAACGGGGTTCGAGAAGTCAATCCAGCACCGGGAATTAGTTCCCTGAGCATTACTTCAATAGATGACAATAGTATCAGAGTAACAATTACTGGAACCGAACAAACCCCTGCTGCGGAAGTAGTAGCAGGACAAGGGAACTTAGTCTTAAACGTTACTCCTGAAAAGACAACCGTAGAACAGAAACAGCCTGATGAAGAGATAGAAGTTATCGCCACAGGTCAAATTATTGACGAAGATAGCTACTATGTTCCCAATGCAGGTGTTACCCGAACTAATGCACCGATTATTGATACTCCTGGAACCGTTCAGGTAGTACCTCGACAAGTATTTGAAGCTCAAAGGTCAATTGAATTACGAGATGCCTTATCGAGAAATGCCGTAGGTGTAGTTACTAATGGTGCGCCGAGGTCTAACTTTAATAACGTACTCATTCGTGGTTTTGATGCTTCTTCTAACTTTTTGCGGAATGGCATTCCCGAATCCTATTTCATCCTCACACCACCGAGAGATTTAAATAATGTCGAGCAACTAGAAGTTTTATCTGGACCTGCTTCTGTCGTTGGCGGACAGATTTCTCCTGGGGGTATTATTAATATTGTTACGAAGCAACCTTTAAAGTCTCCTTTATATGAAATATCTGCTAGCTACGGTAGTTTTAATAGTGCTGAAGGGACATTAGATTTTTCAGCTCCTCTAAACGACAGTAAGACTGTAGCCTATCGTCTGAATGCTGCTATTTATCACTCTGATACCTATATTGATGTCGATGATGTAGATATCGAAAGAGTGTCGGTTGCCCCAGTTCTAAGTTGGGAAATTAGTGAACAGACGCAAATTAATTTTGAAGGATTATATTTTAATAATCGAACTCCTCAGAGGGTGGGACTTCCTGCGGAGGGAACAGTTTTAGATAATCCGAATGGAGATGTGCCTCGGGATCAATTTGTGGGAGAGCCTAATTTTGACAAAAATGATCGCATCTTGACACAAATAGGTTATGACTTACAACATGAGTTTAGTGACGATTGGTCTTTGACTCATGCTTTTCGTTACTCTAACTTCCAGTCAGATCAAGAAGAAGCTTTTGTTAATGCTCTACAGGATGATTTTCGCACTCTCGAACGCTCTGGAGACTTATTTATTGACAATGTTAATAATTACCAAGTTGCCACTTATGTAACTGGTGACTTTGAGACTGGTGCTGTCAATCATGTGTTATTAGCAGGAGTCGATTATGTTTTTGAAGAAGATTCTTATGAGTTTAACTTCTTTGAAGCTGAGAATATAGATTTATTCGACCCAGAATATGCTGGTGGAGTGGGAGAAGCTTTTGAGGATTCTTTTGGTGAAGGAAGAGATACTGCTGATGGAGTGGGACTTTATCTGCAAGACCAAATAAAGGTATTCGATGATCGCTTAATCTTGGTTCTTGGGGGAAGGGTTGATTTTGTCGGTAGCTCATCAGATTTATTTGATGATTCTACGAAAGAAGATTCTCAGAACGATACTGCCTTTAGTCCTAATGTCGGTATTCTCTATAAACTTACTGATAATCTTGCCCTTTATGGTAGTTTTAGTCGCTCTTTTGAGCAGATAAGAGGACTTAATGCCGATGCTGAAACTTTTGATCCTTCGCGAGGTACTCAATACGAAGTAGGATTCAAAGCTGATTGGTTAGATAAGCGTCTATTAACAACTTTAGCTTTATACGATCTCACCTTAACTAATGTTTTGACAGAAGATCCTGACAACCCAGGATTTGATATTCAAACAGGGGAGCAAAATAGCCAAGGTATTGAATTACAAACTAAAGGAGAAATTTTACCAGGCTGGAATATTACAGCTTCTTATGCTTTTACTGATACCGAAATTACTGAAGATAATCTTTTTGCTGTGGGTAACTCCTTTGCGAACGTTCCGGAAAACGTTGTCAATTTATGGAGTACCTATACAATTTCTGGGGGAAATTTAGCTGGTTTAGGATTTGGTCTGGGACTATTCTATGTCGGGGAAAGGGAAGGAGATTTAGACAATTCTTTCCAACTTGATGACTATCTGAGAACTGATGCTGCTATTTACTATCGTAGGGAAAGATTGAATTTGGCACTCAATTTTAAGAATATTCTTGATGTAGACTATATTGAATCTGCCGATGATAATCTTCGGGTCAATACAGCCGATCCCTTTGCCGTATTCTTTTCTGCTTCCTATAAGTTTTGATCATTAGTTTATGTCTCAACTATGTCGTTACTTATCTTGGTTTTTCTGGGGAATCTGTGTTGTAATCGTAATTGCAGCTTGCGATCGCCAGCCCCATGCCTCTCTTGGCGATCGCCCCATAGCTAAGCCAGAATCTTGCCGTCTGGTTGAGCATGGGATGGGAACAACTCAAATTTGTGGTCAACCCCAAAGAGTTGCCGCCCTCAGCCCCCATATTCTAGATAGCATATTAGCATTGGGAGCTCAGCCAGTAGCTTATGCTGAATCCCAGGATCTCAAGATTCAAACTTACAATAATCCAGTAGAACAAATTCCCTATATCGGTAAATGGGTCACGACACAGCCCATAGGTTTGGGCGATCGCAAATCCCCTTCCCTAGAAAGACTGGCCCTAATCAAGCCAGAGCTAATTTTAGGCGAGGAACCAATGCATCGGGATACCTATTCTCTGCTATCTCAAATTGCTCCTACCCTATTGTTTAGTGATGAAACAGATGATGGACAACAAGTCTGGCAACAAGATATTCAAGGAATTGCTCAAGCCCTAGATCGAGAATCCCAGGCTAGATCATTGTTAGCCAGATTCGATCAAGAAGTTGAACAAGCTCGGAGGTTACTAGAACCTATCTGGCAAACGTATCCTCGTGTGTTTTTGCTTAATTCTAATCTGACGAATTATATGGCTTCTGCGCCAAAGAGCACAACCGCTAGATTATTGAAAGAAATTGGTTTTGAAATTGTTCAACCCCCAGGAGTTCAAGGCTATGCTGAAATTTCTTGGGAAATCTTACCCCAGATTGAAACCGATATTATTTTAGTTTTGTCTTGGAGTGATGAGAATTTTTTCAATCCTGAAAATATCATGGAGGAAAAATGGGCGAAAAATCCTCTACTCAATTCAATGTCAGTTTTTCAGCAGGGTCGAGTATATTTCGTGGACTATCAACTTTGGGGTAGTGTGACTCGTGGCCCTTTAACAGATTGGCTTATTTTAGAGGCTTTGCCAGATTTACTACTAAGTAGCGTTGAGGATAACTAGTGCCGCTGCGCGGAAGTAATAAGTAATAAGTAATGAGTAATAAGTCTTGATACATCAGCTTTTTGCCCTTCGTTGATAGATAGCTTATTTACGCCC
>NZ_ALVZ01000234.1 GCF_000332055.1 Xenococcus sp. PCC 7305
AAGGATAAAACTACTTCTAACTTATCCCTTTAGGTTAAATTCCTCCACTTCTTTAAGTGGAACAGGGCATAGTGGTGAGTCTAATTCTCCCACTATGCCAGTTACCTTCTGCCTTCTGCCTTCATTCTTCTGCCTTCGATTTAAGAGGGTCATTACAGAGCGTCGTTTGGTTTCTCGGCTGCGCTGTAATCCATGGGCAGCATATTAACTCCCACAGATTCGAGGATGGCGTCTCTGAGGTTGCCTGGGGTGATTTGAGCAATCGCGATCGCGATCAATTTTGCGTTGGGCAAATCGTTTCAGGATAGCGATCGCAATAACGCGATGTTAGCCAAACTATGATTTCTGGACGTTCTGAGATTAAGAAGCCAAACTTAAGCCGTTCAGTTACCCATTACCCATTACCCATTACCCATTACCCATTACCCATTATCTATTCCGCTTTAAATTGAAATTTATCTTAGTCAAATTACCAATACTAGACCGTTATCTTTTTAGTCAGCTAATAATTTTCTTGATCTTTAGTGTTAGTTTATTTGCGGCCGTTGGCGTCACTATTGGTACAGTTTCTGAATTAACCTACAAAATCAACGAGTATAATTTACCCTTAAGTACTGCTATTTTGGTATTTATCCTCAAAATTCCTGAATATACCGCCTATGCCTTGCCGATCGGTACTTTACTTACTACGCTCTTAGTTTATGGTCGGTTGAATAGCGATCGCGAATTAGTAGCCTTTCGCAGTGTAGGTCTGAGCTTATATCGGATTATCACTCCTGCGATCGCCTTTAGTATTTTAATCACAGGAATTTCATTTTTCTTTAATGAACTAGTTGTCCCTGCAGCTAATTATCAAGCTAATTTATTACAAAGTTCTTTTTTAGAAGAAACAGAATTAACCCTACAAAGAAAAGATATTTTTTACCCGGAATATCAAGATACCACCGCACAAGATAAGGAGTTGAAACGACTATATTATTCTGAGAAATTTGATGGCAAACGACTAGTAAATATGACCATTATGACTTGGTCAAAAGATAGATTAAATCAGATAATCACCGCAAAATATGCTAAATGGGATCAAGACAAAGAAGTATGGCAATTAATTGAAGGCCAGGAGGAAAAATTAACTGGTAGTTTACTTTCTACCGAAGTCAAGCAATTTGATTATCAAGAGATATCATTACCTGCAACTTTTTTTGAATTGGTGAAAGTCCAAAGAAGCCCCGAAGAGATGAGTTTACGACAAGCAAAAAATTATTTGAACCTCATTATAGAAAGTGGCAGCGTAAAAAAAATTAAGTTGTTACAAGTAAGAATTCAACAAAAAATGGCTTTTCCTAGTATTTGCTTAGTCTTTGCCTTAGTAGGTGCAACTTTAGGCTCTGCCCATTCTACTATCAATAAATCTCAGGGTTTTGGCCTTTGTGTCGTGATTGTTTTTAGTTACTATTTGTTAGGATTCTTGAGTGGCTCTTTAGGTATTGCGGGCTGGCTCTCTCCCTTCTTGGCCGCTTGGAGCCCCAATTTTTTAGGATTAGGAATAAGCGGATGGTTATTAAAGTCTATTAATCATTAATTATCAATTATCGATTGATGATAAGCTGTAATGGCTGTAGATTGGACAAAGAGAATGTCAAGGCAAAATAAGACAGGTACCTTCATTGCTGGTTTGACCATTGGAAGTGCGGTGGGTACTCTTATTGGTTTATTAATTGCGCCCCGTACAGGAAAAGAAACCAGAAAAGTCATCAAAAAATCAGCAGATGCTTTGCCCGAATTAGCCGAGGATCTCTCAACTTCTATTCAACTACAAGCTAATCGTCTTTCTGAAGAAGCATTGGAAAACTGGGATGATACTTTAGCAAGACTCAAAAAAGCGATCGCAGCTGGCATAGAAGCGAGCAACTTAGAAAAAATGCCTCAAGACAGTCAAAATATGTCAACAATTGAGACAACTGCCAAACAAAACAGTCATACTAAAAAGGAAATATTTCCTCAATCCTCAAGTGAATCTTTTCAAGATTTCAACTAATTTTCAACTTGCCATAATTCATGTTCGATCCCTTATTCTGGTTAGAAATATCTTTATGTTTATTTGTCATCAGTCTTATAGCAGTATTGATTGCCACGCTCCCCACGATACAACAACTGACAAATACTGCTCGTAGTGCAGAAAAACTACTTGATACTTTAAACAAAGAACTTCCCGCAACTCTAGAAGCAGTTCGCTTAACAGGAAATGAACTTAATCAGCTCACCGAAGAGATTGATCAAGGAATTGGCAGTGCTACGAAAATCGTTAAACAAGTGGATCGCACCATCACCACGACGAAAGAGCAAGTCCAACAGGCCCAAACCGGAACTCGCAAAGTGTTTGTCGGCTTTAAAGCAGCTTGGAAAACTTGGAGAACAAACAACTCTGATCAATAATTAAGCGGGAGAGTGTTTAATTTTATTAAGCTATGATGGGCTAATCGTTTTAAGATAAGTAAAGAAATGTAACAATAATTAGAAACAACCAAAAATAATATTTATTAAGGAGCTTTAAAACACAAGGATTATGCAAAAGGGTTTTTATAAAAAAATATTCGTTAGTATTGCTGCTTTTTTAGTCATTTGCGCCACCTGGTTTACTCCATCCGCTTGGGCAGTAAATAATCCAGAATTGTTGCCTGATTACGTTACACCGGTTGTTGATCTGGCAAACTACTTACCGAGTCTTCAAGAAAAATTTCTGGTTGAGGAATTGGAAGAGTTTGAAGCCGAAACGGGTTGGAAAATGCGAGTTTTAACCCAATATGACCAAACTCCAGGAAGAGCAGTCATTAACTACTGGGGATTAGATGATAAGACCATCTTGTTGGTAGCTGATGGCAAAGGGGGCAATATTTTAGCCTTTAGTATCGGGGATGATGTGTATGAATTAATGCCTCGTACCTTTTGGATCGAATTACAAACGCGTTTTGGCAATATGTTCTACGTGCAAGATCATGGTGAAAACAACGCGATCGTTAATGCCATGAATGTAGTTAAGGGTTGTTTGGTAGCGGAAAATGGATGTAACGTCGTGCCAGGATTACCTAGAGAACAATGGATTCTGACTTTAATTAGCTCTGTGGTTGGTGGGGTAATTTTTGGCTTTGCGGGAATCCCTCGCGATGACAAACAGAGTTTTGCTTGGCAATGGGCTTTGATTATGTCTCCTTTGTGGGGAATTCTCTTCCTTGCTTTTGGAGTCGGCCCTGTTGTTACTAGAACTACTGATTGGTTACCCTTATTTCGTAATGTTTTAGGCTTTATGTTAGGAGCATTAGTGGCCTATTTGACTCCTACTTTTGCAAGATCGAACACATCCGAAACTTAATTGAAAGGATGAAGGATAAGGGATGAAGGATGAGGAAGAAGAGATAAGGAAAAGGAAGGAGCTTAGAGGTTTTTAGGCTTCTTCTTTAGCTGCTTGAGGGCTTGTAACTTCTGAGGAAACTTTGGCTTTTTCCTCAGTGTTGCCTTCCAACTGAGCATTCATTTGTACCGATTCTTCCATTTTTTGCGCTTCTTTTTTCAATTCAGTCTCAAATTCTTTAGAGGCTTCTTGAAAACTGCGAAGACTTTTCCCCAGACTACGACCAATTTCTGGCAATTTCTTCGGTCCAAAGACCAGTAAGGCGATAACTGCAATTACAGCCATTTCTGGTAATCCAATGCCAAAAACGTTCATGTTCTGAAATTCCCTATTTAGCTCAATCTTGTCTCTTTATTATGCCAGAAAAAAACCCCGATAAACGGGGAATAATCTTTTATCGCAAATTTTTAGTAGTTTAATGTTTGAAAAAATCTAGCGGCCTAGACTTGCCCAATCAACACTAATTCCTTCAAGTAATAGCGAAGAGTTATAAAGTTGTAGGATTATCAACAAAAATACTAAAAATAAGGCCATAAAAACCCCCATGACTGGAGTTGTACCCCAACCAGGAGCGACTTTACCATATTCAGAATTTAGTGGTTTTAGAAGATCTCCCAATCCAGTGCGCTGTGACATAGTTTACCAATAATCTATTTAAGATAATTTTCGTAATGTTCTGTAATATTATAAAGGAATAGTAATCATAATTTATATACACTTATGGAACCTGCAATAGTTCTTAGCATCACAATCGGTGCTGTACTTGTTTTTATCACTGGATACTCTATCTATACAGCTTTTGGTCCACCTTCAATGGAATTAGACGATCCCTTTGAAGATCATGAAGATTAGCGACTAGCCGCCTGAGTTTAAGTTAATGATACAGGGGGTGGGCAAATTAAATTCACTCTTTCATTACTTGTCGGATGAGTAAAAGCAAGGCGATGAGCGTGGAGATGATAACCACAATCCCCTGGAACAGCGACCTCGTCTTGTTTCATTTGAGGAATTCCCCCAACTCCGTACAAGGGATCTCCCATGAGAGGAAAACCCGCTGCCGCCAGATGGATTCTAATTTGGTGGGGGCGACCAGTTAGGATTGCGACTTGAATGATTGTGCTATCAGGATTTCGTTTAATAACTTGGCATTCGCTATGGGCGAATTTTCCTGTAGGAGTTGCTCCATAGACATAGCCAATATGGGGATGGGGAATTTTTCCAATGGGATTGGTAATGGTAAAGCGATCGCGGGGGACAACCCGGTCTACTTTGGCAAGATATATTTTCTGAATTCGCGGATTTGCCGATTGAGTTGTTTGGTGTGTCGAATTGCTTCTCATTTGGCGGCTCAGGCTGGATTTGCCTAGAGCTGATTTGGCTAGTAATAGTAAACCTGAAGTGCCCCTTCCCAAACGATGAATCGGCACAGGAGTATTTTGAGGGTAAATCTTTTTAATTTGCCAGAGCAGAGTGTTTTGTAGAAACCCGCCCCCTGGAAGCACAGGTAAGCCAGCTGGTTTTGCGATCGCGAGTAAGTCTGGATCTTCGTAAATAACTTCAAAATCGAGGGGAACAGTCGGTTCCAACCAGGGAAGGCGATGATAGGCGAGTTTTTGCCCTAATTGTAAAATTGTCTCAGCATCAACCCGCCTTCCATCCAGAGAAATCTGACCAGATATTATTTTTTTCCGCCATGATTCTTCATTGGAATGACGGTATCTTGCACTGTAATACTGCAATACTGTTTGTCCCACAGCCGATGGGGGCACTTGTTCCCGATAAGTCCAGCCTTGATTTAGTCCCATTAACTATGGGAGCCATAACTAGTTTTCATCCCAATAGAAACGATAGAACAAATATTTGTCTTGAAACTCTTCGCGATCGACAACATGATGAATCCATTTTTCTTCGACTAATCTTTTGCCAAGACTAACAGCCTGTTTTCTGGATATTGTAAGCTTTTCTTGCATCCAGGTTACGGCTTCACTCGCAACAAAACATTGCTGATAAATTCTGAGGTTGTAACGACGGTTCTTAATTTGTAAGCCCCCAATATTGCGCATTTTAGTGACCAATTCTTCTAAATTAATCTTTTGGACAATGTCTTGCTTTTCTTGATTATTCTGTAATTCAACAGTTTGGTCTTCAACCCAAATTGTAAAACCTGTTGGATCATTAACGACAAGATATGAGATTTCGCCTTTGGCATCAAGAAACTTTCCTCGGCAATATTCTAATGCTTGTTCTTTATGCTCTTGGGGAAAAAAGGATGTTTTGATATAAAGTAAACCCTCATGGACGACACCGGGAAGATGTTCTGTTTTGTCTGCTGTTTGGCGAATGAGGTTGCAATAGTTTATTTGCTGACTATCTAAAATTTTCATGTCGAGTGTAGATGATTAAACGAAATCTTCTAGTGGAATTCTCAACTTATATTGCCCAAAAATAACTGGTAACTGTTCACTGGTAACTGTTCACTGGTAACTGTTCACTGGTAACTGTTCACTGGTAACTGTTCACTGTATTAAGATTGCCAATTAAGTACAACAATGCCATGCGCACAGCAACTCCGCTTGTGACTTGTTCTGAAATTAAGCTTAACTTGGGATCATCCATTAAATCGGAAGTAATTTCTACGCCTCTATTCACAGGGCCAGGATGGAGTACTCTGACATCGGGGCGACATAGTTTTAGGCGATCGCGAGTGATCCCAAAATAATGGTGATATTCACGCAAACTAGGGATGAAATTGGCACTCATCCGTTCTTTTTGCAGCCGCAAAGTCATCACGAAATCAGCATTTTCCAGAGCAGGTTCTAATTGCCAATGAATTAATAATTTTCCTGGTTGATTATCATCTACTAAATCTAAAAAGAATTTTGGTAGAAGAGTTGGTGGGGCCGCTAAATGAACCTCAGCTCCTGCTGCTATTAAACTGTAAATATTGGAGCGAGCAACCCGAGAATGGAGAATATCGCCGACGATCGCAATTTTCTGGCCCGAAAGTAATTCTAATCGAGGATTATCGCGATCGAGGACAGCAGTAAGAGTAAATAAGTCCAACAAAGCCTGAGATGGATGTTGATGTAGTCCGTCTCCTGCATTAAGAATTGAAACTCCAGAATTGAGGCGATCCATTTCCTGTGCGATCGCTTTGGGGACTCCTGCTTGTCGATGCCGAATCGTCATGATATTGGCACCCATTGCCAGATAAGTCTTGGCTGTATCGAGAATAGTTTCTCCCTTAGTTAATGAAGAAGTGCTAGGAGAAAAATTGAGAATATCTGCCGATAGTCTTTTGGCGGCAAGTTCAAAACTACTGCGAGTACGAGTAGAAGGTTCAAAAAACATATTAGCGACTACTTGTCCTTGAAGCGCAGGCACTTTTTTGGTTTTTCTGGATAAGACTTCCCAGAAACTAGTGGCAGTTTGCAAGACAGTGTTATATTCGGTGGCTGTAAAATCTTCTAAGGATAGGATATGTCTGCGAGTCCAAGCCATACATTGTTTTTTTGATAATTTAATTTAAATAGGTAACAAGCGTCTTTTCAACTTATTTTCTCAACTCTTCCTCTGAGCAATTCAAGTTGTTAGGGTTAATTTTATCATTAACTTCTCCCCGTCTCCTTGTGCTGCGATCGTTCCGGGGTGTCTTATTGCTGTATTCTTTGTATTTCAAGGCTTACAGTGATTTCTCTTAAGTAAAATTACAGTATATAATTGTAGGTGAACAAAGTATTTTGCAGTGTTTTTGATGCCAAACTAGAGTTGTTGACTATTCGACTTATGATTCCCTAGAAGATACCCGTAGATTTTTTTATATATTTTTTACATAACTTCCCTTAATGATCACGGAAACTTTACATAACACTTAAGTAGCCGTGGATATACTGGGACTATCAAAAATTAAATGACTTAGCTCTCCTATCAATAATCAATTCATCAGCAAATTCATGGAAAACATCGGCGATTATCTAACCTCCATCCAGCAAGAAGTAGTTGCGGAGGAGAAAACAGTTAAAGTAGCAAGATTAATTATTCTTTTAATTAAAATTGAAAAAGAACTTAATACAGTTAAATCCACTTTAGTTAAACTACAAAATCATCAAGAGAAGTATAAAAAGGATTCTCCTTTATCAGGACAAATTCATCAGAAACTTGATACAGTCAATGACTTATTAGAAAAGATTCGCAAAGCTAGATTAAATTTGAACTTCTATTTTATCTAAAAGAGGATATCTCAAAAGGATATAGAGAAAAAATATGCAAAGCGATCAAAATCAGGCCTCAATGGTCTGATTTTTGCATAAGGATTTAAAATGTAAAACAAAATACAGTTAAAGACTTTCATCTCTAAACCCACGAACGCCAGATTTCCCGTAATGATTCGTCTAAAGAAACAAAAACCACGATATATTCTGATGTTGCTGTTATTTTTGCTAGCGGCAACTGCGATTTTTTATCGCAAATCCCAACCTAAAACTGAACTTGCCGAGATAAGTGAAGCCAATAATGCCCAAGAAATAGTTTCAGCAGAGACGGGAATCCTCACAATTTGGTGGTACACGGGCTATTTGGAAGCCGAAAGAGAAACATTATCGCAAATAGTTAAAGAATGGGAAAAAAAATATCGCAAAAAAATTAAGCTAGTATTTTTTGAAGAGACAACCTTACTTGACGAGATAGAAAAAGCTTTAATATCTGGTGCAACTCCAGATATCACAATAGATCGCACTCAGTTGGTCACCCGTTTAGCTTGGTCTGGTAAGCTCAAAGATGTTTCGGAGTTGATAGAGCCACTCAAAAATTCTTTCCCCGAACCGATTTTACAAAACGCTTATCAATACAATAGCCTAACCAAAGAAAAAAGTTATTACGCTGTGCCAATTCTCCAAGAAGGCATCTACTTACATTATTGGCGGGATTTGCTAACAGAATTGGGCTACAGTGATGCAGATATTCCCCAGGACTGGGATGGATTTTGGCAATTTTGGCTGCAAATACAAAAGCAATTATCGCCCCAAGAACAAGTTTTTGCCTTAGGATTTCCTTCCTCTCCTTTCTCCACCGATACTTTTTTGTTTTTTGAACATATTTTAGAAGCCTATAATGTTCAGGTTGTAGACTCTGAAGGTCGATTAACGATTGAGCAAACGCAAAACCGCCAGGGAATTATTAATGCGTTGCAATGGTGGACGCAATTCTATCAGGATAAATATATTCCTCCCTCGGCGATTGTTTGGGAAAACAGCGATAATAATGCGAGTTTTTACAATCGAATCGTCGCAATGACAGCTAATCCTACCCTTTCGATTCCTGCGGGGATAGCGGATGATCCAGATGTTTATTATCAGAAGTTAGGGACTTTGGCTTTTCCCAGAAAACCTAATGGTGAACCAATGACTTATATTCCCCGAGTCAGACAAGTTTTGGTTTTTGCCGATCGCAATTTGGTAGATGCCAAAAGTTTTTTATCATATTTTGTTCAGCAAGAGGTTTTACAAAACTACATTGAGGCTTCTGGGGGGCGTTTTTTCCCGACCAATCAAGATTATTGGAATTCTCCCTTTTGGAATAATTCGTCTGATCCCCATCTGGCTACGGTTTACCAAATGCTGGCGCAATCGAAGACTCGCCCCCATTATTTTAGTAATAGTCCTGCTTATATGGAAGTTTTAGAAGCTAATGTTTGGGGTCAGGCTCTTTATCGGATCATTGCTGACGGCATTTCTCCTGAAGTAGCAGGGGATGAAGCGATCGCGCAAATTCAAGAAATTTTCCAAAGATGGCAATAGGTCACAATCATTTATGAAATTTCAGAAAATTGTCCCTTGGTTAATGCTTGCATTATTGACATTGGCAACTGTGCTCGTGTTATCTCACTATCGCTTCAATCAAGAGAATATTGAAATTGCCCTTGTCGCTCCTCTAACTGATGTTGGCCCAACGATTTCTATTGGGGGCAACTCGATGATTAGAGGTGCGCAGCTTTATGTTGAGCAGATTAATGAAGCAGGAGGCATCAAGGGGAGAAAAATCAAATTGCGGGTATATGATGATAAAAATGATGTCAAAACAGCCACTGAAATTGCCCATCAGATAGTTGAGTCTCAGGCACTGGCCGTAATTGGACATTATAGTAGTGGCAATTCTTTAGCTGCGGGAAAAATTTATCAAGCCTATGGGATTCCCGCGATTACCGGTTCTGCTACTGCCGATGAAGTGACAAAATGGAACCAATGGTACTTCCGCTCCACTTTTTCTAATAGTGATCAAGGTCTATTCATTGCTAACTATGTCAAGAAAATTTTAGACCAACCTCAAATTACGATTATTGACAGCTCAGATATCTATAGTGCAGATCTCGCGGAAATCGTCGCTAGAGAATTTACTAACTTAGGGGGGGAGGTTGTTAATAAATGGGGTCTCAAAACAGCTCAAGATCGCGATTTAATCATTCAAAACTTGGTCGCTATCAAACAGCAAAACCAAGATCCAGGGGTTATTGTAATCACTGCTCATCGTCAAGAAGCTGCAATTTTAATTGCCAAAATGAGACTATATGGATTAGATTATCCAATTTTTGGAGGGGATAGTCTATCGGATATCTCTCTAGCTCAAAAATTTGTTGATACTCCTGAAAATCGTGATGATCCAGGATTTTTCACGAATAATATCTATGCTCTGACCCCAATTATCTTCGATATTTCTGAACAGACAGGTCAAGATTTTAGAGGTTTATACAAGCAGCGTTTTGACACCAGACCTGGTTGGATTGCCGCAGCTAGCTACGATGCGGCTAAAATCCTGATTACCGCGATCGCAGAATCATTGCAAGACAAAGAAAAACCCTTAGCCAAGGCAATAGATCAACATACATACCATCAGAGTCGTTACTTAGTTAAAGAATCCTTAGCTAATCTTCAGCCGATAGATACTACCATTGCTAATTCTTCACAGGAAAACCATTTTGATTCAAAGGGGAATATCCTGGTCTCCCCCTTAGTAGGCGTCTTTAATTACGATTCCTTAACTTCTGCCTATATTCAATTACATAGGATTCTCAATCTCAAATTAGTTAATAATTTGGCACAACAAATCGAACAAGGTAGCATTATTCAAGTTGGTTCTGAATATATGCTCCTAACCCATGTTGTTTATACGGGAGTTGACATCAATCAAGTCAGTAGCATTGATGAAAAAAGTTCTAGTTATCTCCTAGATTTTTATCTATGGTTTCGCTACCAGGGTGAAGATTTACATCCCGAAGATATTGAGTTTAGTAATTATAATGCCGAAGCTATGGATTCTGGGGAGACTTTAACCTTAGACGAGCCTTTAGAAGAAAAACGGCTAGGAAAGTCTGATTATAAGCTATTTCGCATGAAAGCAAGCTTTAAGGAGCAATTTAAGTTTCAAGATTATCCTTTTGATAATCAAACTTTAGCGGTTCGCTTTCGTCATCGTCATCTGACTAAAGTTCGCTTACTTTATGCGGTCGATAATATTGGCATGGAAGCTGTTACTACACCGGAAATTTTGGCAAAATGGGAGCAAGGTCAAGTTTTTGATGAGATTAGTGACTGGATTGTCAGAAAAGTTAGTTTTTACCCTGATACTTTAATCAATCAGTCGACCCTTGGCGATCGCCGTTTTGTTAATACTGATGCTAAGATTAAATATTCTCGTTTCAATGCCGCAATTAATATTACGCGAAATACCGTAAGCTTCACTATTAAAGAGTTATTGCCATTATTATTCTTTGTTGTAGTTAGTTATCTGGTGTTATTTCTGCCCTTTGAGAATATTTCTATTGACGCTGTGAGTGGTATTTTATTAGCGGTTGTTTTTTATCATCTTAGTTTGATTGAGAAACTACCAGATGGTGTCGGTTATGTAGTGACTCTCGATTATGCTTTTTATCTGACTTACGGACTGCTAGGATTGGAATTATTGCTAGTCACAATCGGTCATAGTAAGTTTTTTGGTCAAGAAACCACGAAAATTAAACAACTCATGATTTTTAGTCGCGTAGCTTTTCCGACTTGTCTGGCAATGAGCGTAGCCATTCTATTTTGGAAATATTTTTAATCTAATAATCTCAGAATTTTTAGTAAAATTTACCTCGATATTTTTTTCGTTTTACTGGCTCAGCATTATTTTGACCTTCAACCTCTGGAACTTCGACTTCATAATTTATGCCTCGATATTTCTTGATCATCTTTTTGCCTGATGACTGATTGTTGAGGGTTTCAGTATTGTTTTCTGTAGTCTTCTCGATCTAAATACTGAAAAATAACTTATGCTCCACTAAAATGATTTCTGAACTATCAATACTATATTCTTCAGTGACTTCTGGTATTTTATTTTTGTCTCTTTTAGATAGAACTTTTACTTTTTTATATATTTTATTTTCAAAGGTAATTTCCGAATCCTTTTTTACACTAATATTTTCCTGTTCTAAATCTTGGACAGTAAGAGTAATCATTAAAATTAACTATTTGCAATTGATCGCTATTTTTCTTAGCATTATTTATACCCATAAATGCCATGACAACCATCATTATCTTGTTAGGAATTCATCATAAAATAAAGTTTTGTCCCCGTAGATTTCGGTTTCTTAAATCACTACTTCTATTCACCAGCTTTAACCTAAGGTTTTAGTAAAACATCAATTTTCTTCGTTACTTAAGCCTAATTCAACATTTGTCGTTTAATAATGTTTGCTTATTCAAGAAATATTAAAGCCTAATCAATTGCACAAAACTTAAAATATGGAATTTCCCTGCACCCTTTGAAGTAATCTAAGAACATAATCAAGATTAAGTTTACAAAATACGAGCTTGTAGGTAGGCGAAAGATGCTGAAAAAGATTTTATATGCGGATTCTGGTGCGAATAATGCTCAAGATATGCTCAAGCAATTGCTAAAACTGCCCTCATTAAGCAGTTCAAAACTGTATATCTTACGGGTAATTTCTCCGAATACCAAAGAAAAAGAAACAGCAGCGATAGAGGCAGCAGAAAATAAGATTAAAGATCTAATCACTGATTTAAAAATTACGCCTAATTTAGTAGAAACTTTAGTGAGAGAGGGCGAAAAGAAAATCACTGTTTTGGAAGTCGCCGAGGAACTCAATGCAGATCTCATCATCATGGGTTCTAGAGGATTGGGGAAACTTCAATCTATTTTGGCTAACTCCGTGAGTCAATACGTTTTCCAACTGACAGGACGTTCTCTGTTGTTAATTAAAGATGATATTTATGTCAAGAGAATTAAAAGAGTTATGGTGGCGATCGATAAATCTCCAGCCGCTCAGTATGCTCTAGACGAGGCGATTAATCTATTTCAAGGCTATAGCGATGCCGAAATTTATTTAACCCGTGTAAATCCTGATCTCAAAGCAAATTTAGAAATAACTGCTGATGACATTGCCGCAAATCCCATACTTAGTAGAGCTGCGGCCAAAGTAAAAAGTCGAGGAATTGACTGTCGTTGTCTTTTGGTGGGAGGCAGACCAGCACAGCAAATTTGCGGTTTGGCATCGGATTATAATATTGATTTTCTTGTGTTGGGTTCTCCGGAACGTCGTCCTTCGGTGGCCAAGAATTTGCCTGATTTAGAACGCTTGTTGGGTAGTTCTCTATCTGACTATGTTCGGATCAAAGCAGAATGTCCTGTGCTTTTGGTGCGACAAGAAGAGAAGTGAATTTAAGGACAAAGAAAGAAGGAACAAGAAGAAGAGTAAGCCCTATGAGCTTGTTTAAGAGTTCATATTCTTTAGTTTCTTCCTTCTCCTTGTTGTATGAAAGGTAAATATGCTCTCTAATTCCCTATTGCCCTAATTCCCCATGACTTATCAAACCTATCAGAACTTTTTTGGATAACTACTATGGCCTCTTCAGGTAAAAAAATTGGTATTGCAGTTATTGGAACTGGTTTCGGAAAAAAAATTCATATTCCCGGCTTTCAACATCATCCTCGCACTGAAGTCGTAGCAGTTTACAATCGCGATTTGGGAACGGCAAAGGCGATCGCAGATTCCCATGGCATCCGCTATGCTCACAATAATTTGGACAAGATTTTGGCCTTGCCTGAAGTCGATGCTGTAAGCGTTACCACTCCGCCCTTTTTACACTACGAAATGGCCGGCGCCGCTTTAGAAGCAGGGAAGCATTTGCTATTGGAAAAACCCATGGCAATGAATGTTGAGGAGGTTAGAAAGCTCGATCGCCTGGCAGATTCAAGGGGCTTAGTCGCGATCGCAGATTTTGAATTTCGCTTTGTTCCTGCTTGGCAACTTTTAGCGGAATATTTGCAACAAGGATATGTCGGGAAAACCCGATTAATTAAAATTGATTGGATTGTCACTAGTCGTGCTGATCCCACCAGACCTTGGAATTGGTATGCTCGCAAAGATCGTGGCGGCGGAGCTTTGGGCGCTGTAGGCTCCCATGCTTTCGACTATATTAGTTGGCTATTTGGTGACGTGAAGCGCTTATCTGCTAATTTAACTTGCGCTATCCCCGAACGACCCGATCCGCAAGATGGCAATAGTTTAAAGCCAGTGGATGCAGATGATACTTGTTTAATTATGATGGAATTGGCTGATGGCACACCTTGTCAGTTATCTATAAGTTCGGTTACCTACAATGGTCGAGGTCATTGGGTAGAAATCTATGGTGATCAAGGCACTTTGGTTTTGGGTAGCGATAATCTCAAAGATTATGTTCATGGATTTAAACTCTGGGCTGCCCCCGCGGGAAAAACTCTTACTACTGTAGAAATTCCCAAGCGTTTAGCTTTTCCTCAAATGTTTAGCGATGGTCGTCTAGCACCTTTTATTAGAACAGTGGATCGTCTAGTGGAATCTATTGATCAAGGAAAATCTCTCACTCCTTCTCTAAAAGAAGGGATTTATTCCCAACTTCTGATGGACTTGTCTCATCAATCCCATAACAGTCGCTGTTGGGTGGACGTCCCGAAACTTTAGTTGATAAGAACGATTATGACTATTAAAAATTTTTTGGGCCAAATATCTTAAAATAGGGGTACAATCGTCAATCCAAATGGAATTTATAGGATTTGTACTGAATCTATAAATATGTTTAATTGCCCTTAAATTCTTCATCTATTGTTTAGATACAAAATGAAAAATATTGCAGATAATTTAACTTGTGAAATTGAAGTTCGGCCAGGAGAAACTCTAACTTTGCCTCAGTCTTTAGTTGACCAAGTAGGAGTCGGTAGTTGGATTATTACGATTCAACCCAAGCCCAAAAAAACTGAACCAGTTCGTAGTCATAATGCTTTTCTTAGCGGCTATGCAATAGAAGATGAAGGATTATATGATGACTATCCAATCGGGTGATTTTTGGGTTGCTGAAATTCCATTTACTAATGGTTTAAATTCAAAAAGACGTCCTGTTTTAATACTTTGGCTTGATGGTAATGATGTAGTAGTAGCGGCAGTAACTTCGGCAGCTCCTCGTACTCAAACCGATGTTTTATTACAAGATTGGAATGAAAGTGGATTAAGAGTCTTATCTACAGTGCGTCTTTCTCGACTTGATTTTCTAGAGAAATCTTTATTGTCAGTCAAAATTGGGCATGTATCGCCAAATGATGCTCAAAATCTCCAAAAAGTTTGGAACTCATATATGAAGCTTCAATTTTAAATAAGCTAAATTGTTAGTTCAAGGCAAGAAAAAACCCCCAGTTATAAATAACCAAGGGCGGTAAATCAATACCTGTTATATAGCTCTATCTCTATAGGTATTATTATGTCTTATAAATAATATCTTTGAAATGATTTGGATCACATTTTGATTAATCTTTTGGCCAGAAGCTAATTATGAAGATTGACTCTTTGGGCGATCGCATTGCCAATGGCGATCGAAGAGGTGGCCGCAGGAGAAGGAGCATTGCACACATGCATTGCTTGGGGTCGGTCTATGATCAGAAAATCATCCACCAATTTGCCATTAGTTCCTAATGCCTGGGCTCTCACTCCTGCATGGGTCGGAACCACGTCTTTGCTTTGGACTTCGGGGATTAACTTTTGCAAACTCTTGACAAATAAAGCTTTACTCCAAGAACGAGCCATTTCTTGCAGCCCATTTTTACCATGCTTAGCAGAAAGTTTCCAGAACCCAGGATAGGTCATAGTATCAACAAAATCTCGAAGATTGAAATCAGTTTTGTGATAACCTTCTCGCTTGAAACTTAGTACAGCATTGGGCCCGGCATGAACACTGCCATCAATCATTTTGGTGAAATGTACACCTAAAAAGGGAAAATTGGGATTGGGCACAGGATAAATTAGCGTTTTAACTAGGTGGCATTTTTCTGGGGTTAATTCGTAATATTCTCCGCGAAAAGGTACGATTTTTGCCGGTGGCTTGACTCCTGCTAGTTGAGCAACGCGATCGCTGTATAATCCAGCGCAATTGATGAGAAAACGGGTCTGATATTCCTCTTTATTAGTGATTAAGGTATAACTATCTTTGTTTTCTTTAATGTCTTTAACAGCGCGATCGCAATGTAATTCTGCTCCTTGTTTGGTGGCTAATTCCACATATTTGAGGGCGACTTGCTTGTAATCAATAATTCCGGTGGATTTAACCAAAATGCCTGCTAGGCAACTAACATAGGGTTCATAGTCTTTGACTTCTTCTTGAGTCAGTTTAGCGACTGGGATATTATTTTCAATTCCTCTTTGGTAAATATTGTCTAATCGAGGTAGTTCTTCTTCTGAAGTTGCTACGATCACTTTGCCACAAAGATCATATTTAATATTATGTTCTTGGCAAAAATCAATTAGAGCCTGGTTCCCTTCACGGCAAAACTTAGCTTTAAAACTTCCTGGTTTATAATAAATTCCTGAATGAATCACACCGCTATTATTTCCTGTCTGGTGACTCGCCCAATTGGCTTCTTTTTCTAATAAAACTATTTTGGCATCAGGATATTTTTGTCCGAGAGCCATTGCGGTAGATAAGCCAACAATTCCCCCACCAATAATTGCAAAGTCGTACATTTTTTAATAGTAGTTAATTATAGTGTTATGTAATGAGATCCAACAGCAAGCGACAGCAGCATACTGTTATTGCTCAACCTCATACTAACCTAAGCTTTTTCGAAATAGGTGTTGAGAAAAAATGAGACTAGTGAAACTCAAATATTGCCAAGTTAGTTTATTAGTGGGCCAGCATCTAATACTGATAGTGGACGCAGTTTATATCGTCCAGACTTATATTTTTGCAGGAGAAGCAGATCCTTGAAGTACTCAGCCTTCAGTCTTGTCTTTACATATAGGCAACAGGATTCAGCCACATCAAGACTTCCGATCGCAGACCAGTTAATTCTCCAGACAATCCTTGCTTAAACCATTGTGCGATCGCATCTAGAGGAGAAAACACAGCTCCCGTTTGCCAGGGCACATCCTGACCCAAAGGAGTTAAATGATTACCCTTGAGCGTTCGCATTACTGTACTATTGGGAAAACGCTTTTGTAAACTAAATTGTAGATTTGGCGTTTGGTCTATAGTGTCATTATTAAACTTAATCAGAAGATTGCGAGCTATTTTGTAATCTTGAGAGATTAAATTCTTAGTTTCTTGAGGGGAAGGCGTAAATTCTAGATCCAAAGCCTCCGTCACAGGGATCTGCTCCCCAAAAGGAATCGCCCGAGCCGCCGGATAATTATTAAAAGAAATCAGAATATTGCCTGCTCTTTCGACATTAAACAAACTACCAATGAGTAAATGTAGCTTGCAACCCATGCTATGACCAATGCCATAAATAGGAAGATATCGTTTCCCAAAAGCATCCATTGCTTGAAGGCGATCGCAAATATTCTCGAAACGATTGAGAACTTCCTTAGCAATAGTTAAATGATCGAAAGTATTGAGAAAGGGTGTGGCAATAATTGCAAATCCAGCTTCTCCTATTTGCTCTAAAAAGGAACGATAAGACAGTTGGGGAGCAGTAGCAACAAAAGCTCCTCCCAGAAAATGAACCACCCCGACAATTTCTTGTGGGGGAAGATAGATAGAACCGCCAGAAAATTCTTGCCAAGACATGAGTCAGTTATCAGTTATCAGTTATCAGTTATCAGTTGTCGGGCTTCGCCCTTGAGAAAGGGAGCAGAGTATTTATTTATACCATCTGCCATCTGCCCTCTGCCCTCTGCCCTCTGCCTTCGATTTAATCTGGTTCAATTCCTGCACCGACAGGAGCAGTAGACTTAAGATTTAAATCGGGATTATCCGCCATAATTTGACCTAAATTCCATTCATTTCTGATTAATAAAACTGGTCTTCCCCAATTATCTTTGACGGTCATGGTGTTAAAAATCTTCCCTGATTTTTCCAGGGCTTCCCAACCGCCACCAACCCAACGGGCCAGACTGTAGGATAAAGGTTCCAAGGCAGTTTCTACGCCATATTCATTTCTAAGGCGAAACTGTACCACTTCAAACTGAAGTTGTCCCACCGCAGCTAAAATAGGCTCACGCTTAAATTCATCAGAAGAATACATAATCTGAATTGCACCTTCTTCCCGCAATTCGGTGATTCCCTTTTGGAATTGTTTGAACTTAGAAGGGTTAGGATTTTTTAGGTAAGCAAAAATTTCGGGAGAAAAGCAGGGAATCCCCTCGTACTCTAGTTTTTTCCCGTTATAAATAGTATCGCCGATCGCAAAAACCCCAGGATTATTCAACCCGATGACATCTCCAGGATAGGCCACATCAAGTGATTCTCTACCTTGGGCAAATAGTTTCTGAGGACGAGACAGGCGAACAGTTTTCCCTGTGCGAGCATGTCGAACTGTCATGTCTTTTTCAAACTTCCCTGTACATACTCGAACAAAAGCTACTCGGTCGCGATGTTTGGGGTCCATATTAGCTTGAAGTTTGAAAACAAAACCGGTAAATTCGGGGTAGGTCGGCTCGATTTCCCCTTGGGATGAGTTGCGTCCTTCTGGTTTGAGGGCATATTCCAGGAAAGATTTGAGGAATAATTCCACCCCAAAATTGGTCATGGCACTGCCAAAAAACACAGGGGTCATTTTGCCAGCATGGATTTGTTCAAGGTCGAAATCAGCGGCTATTTCATCGAGGATTTCTAGCTCTTCTTGGAGTTGAACATAAAGTTCCGGCTCTAAGATTGCTTCAAGTTTGGGATCATCTAGTTCCAGGACCGTCTCTTGCGCGGCTTTGCTGCCATGAGAGCGACGTTCAAACAAATGTATTTTCTTCTCAATGCGATCGAATACCCCAGTGAAGCGATCGCCCATCCCAATGGGCCAATTCACGGCATAAGTCGCCATGCCAAGCTCTTGCTCAATTTCGTCTAGTAATTCTAGAGCTTCCCTGCCAGGCCGATCTAGTTTATTGACAAAGGTAAAAATTGGCAGCGCACGCAGTTGGCACACTTCAAATAACTTACGAGTTTGCGGTTCCAATCCCTTAGCAGCATCAATTAACATCACCGCATTATCTGCTGCTGCTAATGTTCGATAAGTATCTTCACTAAAATCTTGGTGTCCAGGAGTATCAAGGAGATTGATCTGGAAATCATCGTAGCGAAATTGCAACACAGTAGAGGTGATAGAAATACCCCTTTGTTGTTCCATCTCCATCCAGTCTGAAGTAGCTTTCCGTTGAGCGCGCCTGGCCTTTACCGAACCTGCTTCATGGATTGCACCCCCATAAAGTAACAATTTCTCGGTTAGGGTCGTTTTCCCTGCATCAGGGTGAGAGATAATGGCAAAATTGCGACGACCATCAACAGCTTGTTCTAGTTCAGTTTGAATTTCTACGGACATTCATTTTTAGCAAGAGTAACGGATTTATTATATCTGACATTAGGAAGGTAATTGTGAGGAGAAGGTTTTAGGTTTTAGGTTTTGGGGAAATTCTGAAAGGCGGGCGAAAGCTTATAATCTGAATCATGGGTTCATTCTCATAAAGTATTGGCAATAGAATATAAGTTTAAGTATTTAAAGTTATGGGTCTTAAAGAGCGTATTGGAGAAGAGATTAAGTCAGCAATGAAGGCGAAAGATAAAGTTCGTCTAGAAACAGTACGTGGTATCAAAAAAGCCATTCTGGAAAAAGAAGTTGCTTTACGACCTAAAGGGCAAGACAGTCTTACTGAGGAAAATGAAGTGGAGATTTTGGTACAACAGGCTAAACAGCGACGGGATTCGATCGCCCAGTATCAGAAGGCCGGCAGAGAAGATTTGGCAGCCAAAGAAAGTCAAGAATTGGCAATTATTGAAACCTATCTCCCTAAACAACTAGATGATAGTGAAGTAGAATCAATTCTCGATGAAATTATCGCTTCTGTCGGAGCCACTTCTGCCAAGGATTTAGGCAAGGTTATGGGAGTTGCCATGAAGCAATTGAAGGGCAAGGCTGACGGTAAGAAAATTCAAACTTTAGTGAAAAGTAAACTGTCTTAACCTAACTGTGCGATCGGCGAGAGGCTGCTATTTAAGGAGATAATATTGCTGAATTTTCCTGTTCTTCAACGAGTTTTGCCAGATCTTCTCGCCAGATTTGTTGCTTTTGCTTGTAATCTGGCGTATTTATCTCAGGTTGCGAAAGGTGTGAATTTTCACTACTGATGAAAAATTCCAGCATCATTTTGAGCAATTCCACGATAGACAGACCTCTTTCGGCGGCTTCTTTGTGGATATCTTCATGGACTTCTGGTGGCACTTGAATTGTAGTGACAGTTCTCTCTTTCTCTGTGGTTGGGTTGAGTAAATTGCGAATGCTTTTAGCGGTTATTTTATCCAGAGGAATGATGTTAATGATGCTGCGCCAAGTTTCTACTAATTTCTCTCCTGTTAATTTGGCCAGAGCAATCGCCTGAGAAATATTAGTGGGTAAAACATCAAATCCGGCATACATTAATTCTAAAACTACTCTAGCAGCGCGAATAGTATCGTTAATCTGCCAGCGTTGTTTTCTAAGTTTTTCTCGACAAAAAGACGCAAAGGTTCCGTCCCCATAGTTTTTGTATAGTTTGAGGAATTTGATTTTGGCGAGTAACAAGCCGTTACGAACGAAGGCAAGTTGGTTATAGGCAAACTCGAAGGTGAGATATTGTAGATCGAAGTCTCCTGCTATTTTGTCTTCTAAACCAATCGCATATTCGTTTAGTTCTTGGATTTCTGGCTTGTTGCTCAGTAGGATATTATCTTGATATACAGCGTTGAAGGGATTAAGCAGATATTTTTTTGTCATGACGCTTCACCCCAAAGATTGTTTTGCTGTTTGGTGTTCGAGGCTATTACGTCTATAGATGATTGATGTATACTGAGATTAGTCATATGCATTTATGTAAATGGCTTGTGAATAAGTGGTTGAGTACAAGTAGAGAAGTAATAACTAAGTTTCTCAGGCTGTAGTTGCTTCTTTACTAATTCAATCACAATATAATAATACCATATAGTAGCTGTTAACACGCCTAGAGAGATTACTTTTGTAAAGTTTTTTCACTTTTCCAGAATGACTAAATCAAATCGAAGAACAGATCAACTTGAGAAGTATAAATTTAAACCTGTAGGAGAAAAGCCTATGGGGAAAAAACCTATAGGTATTCGTGTTCCAGAAGAACAGTATGAAAAGTTTATGGCAATCCCGAAAGATATTCGTTCTAAGCTTTTGAGAGATTTTATTGCTGAAACTGTAGAGAAATTTGATACTCAAAATCAAGCCTTCAATTGCTAATATACTTTTTAAGGTTTGGCAGTGTTGAGTATTGATTCGCACTGCTCAGTCTATGAAATGTGCGATCGCAACTGGAGAAAAATTAGGAACTGCGATCGCGTTAAAAATCATGATTCAACTATAGTGACTACTATTTTGCATCTTTTTTGTTGAGCCATTCCAGGAAGATAAACAATAACTTGATCAGGAAAATTGCGATCGCAGCTTCTGGAGTTAGCCAACTCATTAGAGTAACTACAGTCACAGAGATAACTTTGAAAATCCAAGGATTGATTTTTGGTTTCTTGGATGGTTGAGCTTTTTCAACAGAAGGGACAACGATGGTGATTTTGGTTTGAGATTGTTTGATTGGCTGCATAGTGTTGCTTTGCGTTTGATGAATTAACTACAAGCTACAGGCAAAAGAACCACGTACCCAAGCACCATTAAGTACGAGCATCAACTGTTATGTAAACGCACTGATTATCAAATTAAAACTGATTTGAACTCTTACTAGATATCTTCCACAAGATGAGAAAATAAGAAACATTAAGCCTCTCTCCTTTGAGGGGAGAGGTTTGGAGAGGGGTTCAAGAACTTGCAAGCACTTATACGTACTTTTTAGCTAAAGTAGAGAGAGTTTATTTTGCTTATTACCAAATGAGTACTCAGAAAAGACGAGGCGGTTATCTGGCGACAGCAAAAGGAGTCAGGAAACTAAAGGAAGCAAAGCGAATTAAAAAATATACTTATCAGAAAATTGCCGCAGCAGCCAATGAAACAGAAGATAAAGTAAAACGACTGTTTAATCCTCAATGGGGAAATGGCACATACAAAGTTGGAGAACAAGCGGTAGAAGCGATTTGTGATGTTTTGGATTTAAGACCAGAAGAGATTGTTCGCGATTGGTATCCCGTAGAGATAACTCTAGATCAAACTAACATCCTCACCTCAGCTCCAGCAAAAAAGCACGATCCATCTTATGACAAAGCACTTAAAAAAATTGAACAAGCTGCCAAGGAGCAAGAGGGAGTACTAGATCTTTCGAGGATGGAACTAACTGAACTTCCGCCAGAAATCGGACAAATATCCAACCTTGAAGGACTTGATCTCTCAAATAATTCCCTCAGTAGTCTGCCCCCAGAAATCGGACAAATATCCAACCTTACAGCACTTTACCTCTCAAATAATTCCCTCAGTAGTCTACCTCCAGAAATCGGACAACTATCCAACCTCACAGAACTTTACCTCTTAAATAACTCCCTCAGTAGTCTGCCCCCAGAAATTGTGCAATTATCCAACCTGACAATACTTGATCTAAATAATAATTTTCTCAGCAGTCTGCCCCCAGAAATTATACAATTATCCAACCTGACAATACTTGATCTCAACAATAATTTTCTCAGCAGTCTACCACCAGGAATTGTACGATTATCCAACCTCACAGAACTTTTCCTCTCAAACAATTCGCTGAGCAATTTGCCACCAGAAATTTCACAACTATTCAACCTTAGGCATCTTTCAGTTTCAAATAATTCTCTGCCAATTCCCCCTGAAATTATCAAAGAAAAGTATGCATCAATTATCATCAATTACTATTTCTCTCTGCAAAAAGATCAAAAACAACCACTTCATGAAGCCAAAATGTTACTGGTAGGGCAAGGAAATGTTGGGAAAACTTGTCTTAGAGAACGATTAATTAGAAATCAATACGATCCGACTCGCAACAAAACTGATGGTATCGATATCGAGAATTGGAAAATTGAGATAGAAGACAAAGAACTGCAAGTTAATATTTGGGATTTTGGCGGACAAGAAATTATGCATTCTACCCACCAATTTTTCTTAACTGAGCGTAGCCTTTATCTTTTGATTGTTGACACAACTCAGAGTGAAGAAGAAAACCGCATTGAATATTGGCTGAAAATTATTCAGAGTTTTGGCAAGGATGCCCCTGTAATTCTTGTTGGGAATAAAGCCGATCAACATCCTTTCGATATCGATAAGAATGGCCTAAAAAAAAAATATTCTCAAATTAAAGATTTTTTTGAAATCTCGTGCGAAACAGGGGAAGGAATCCCTGAGTTGGCAGAATTTGTCAAACAGGAAATTAATCAACTAGAACATATTGATGATTTGCTACCTTTACCTTGGTTTAATATTAAACAAAAGCTAGAAAAAATTGATAAAGACTATATTCCCTACGAAGAATATGAATCTTTGTGTGAAGAGGAAAAAGTCGAGGAAGAACAGAAACAACGTATCCTAATCCGCTTATTAAACGATTTGGGAATTGTCCTCAATTTTCAAGACGATCCCAGACTAGAAGATACTCATGTTCTCAATCCTGAATGGGTAACCAATGGTGTGTATAAAATACTCAACGATCGCGGACTAATAGTAGACAATCGAGGGATTCTCACTCTGACCATTCTAAAAAGAATTCTCTATCAAATCAATAAACGTCGCTATCCAGTCAGAAAGCATCTATTTATCATTGGTATGATGCGCAAGTTTGAACTTTGTTTTGAGATGGAAACAGATAAACAATGGCTCATTCCCGATATCTTACCCAAGGAAGAACCTTACACAGGAGAATGGGACAATACTCTAACTTTTGAATATCATTATCCCGTTTTACCTGGGAGCATTATTTCTCGCTTCATAGTTCGTATGAACCATTATATTCATCAAAAAACCTATTGGCGTAGTGGCGTAGTTTTGGCGCATGAAGGAAATACAGCCCTAGTCAAAGCAGATCGAGAAGATAAAATCATTGAAATCCGCGTTAAAGGAAACATTAATACTAGACGTAATCTTTTAACCGCAATTCGTTCTCAGTTCGACTATATTCATAGCACTATTCCTAGGATTAAAGCAGAACAAAAAGTTCAAGTTCCAGGCTATCCAGAAATTCCCCCAGTAGATTACGAATGGTTACTAGATTTAGAAAAGAAAAATAAGCCTAGTTTTATTCCCCCAGGACTAACTGATGAGATAAATCTTAGAGAAGTACTAAAAGGAATAGAGTCTGAAACAATTCGTCGTTCAAAAAATAGAGATCCATATATAAACCAGTAGATCGCATTAAATATGTTCAATATTGGGAACAAGAAATTACAAAATTAGATGAAGCAATGAAAACTGTTTCCTCTGCCAATCTACAGGGATTTAGAGACGATATCGATTTATATAATGAAATACGCGATAAAATACCTCAATTAACCAATATTCTCAAAGACATGTATTCTCTAACAACGGCCATCCACAGTGAATCTGGATTTGCAGAATTGATCAAGGCTGTAGAATTAAGACTCATGGAATAAGTTGAAACTACTTAAATGAACTTAGAGAAACCGCGATTGAGGGAAATTCAGATAAAATTTTACGATCTGCCGTCACCAAATTAATTTCTAATTTCTGAGCAAGCGCTACGTACTCGCAATCATATGCCGAGCATCGAGATTGTTTAACCAAATCTAATATCTGCTTTGAGTTCATCTCAAACTCTTTCCCCAACATCAAGGCTTCAGCTTCCTGCATAATATAGCTAGCATCATCTAATTGAAGATAACTTTTTCTGATATATAAAGCCAAAATGTTACGAAATTCAGAACGCCACAAATATGGAGCCACCCATTCAGGATCAGAGAGGAGAACGGATTCAGCTTCTTTGGTACGTTCCCCTTCAAGAAACAAATAAGCAATTACATTAGTATCTGTAACAATCATCAACGACCCTCATTTTTGATTTTGAGAATCTCTTCATCAGTTAATAAATGTCGATTAGATCGAGCACGAAGCTTACGAATTTTCGGCAAGATACTTGTTCCGTCAGGTTCTGATTGAAGTAATACTTGCTCTAGACAAACTAAGACCTCAGAATTCATGCTGCGACGGTTAAGTTTTGCACTTTGTTTGAGCTTTTGATACAAATTTTCAGGGATATTCTTAATTGTCAAATTTGTCATATTGGTTGCATTCTGGTTGCATAGCAGAATTATATAATATTGATTTAAATCATACTAAATCTGATTCCGCAAACACACTTTTAGATGAGAGAATTTTAATAGGTTCAAACCCTTCTGCCGTCTCTCTTGGTGCGCGTTCCCTAGCGCCTTGCAAAGGCGCGGGGTCGCACCGCTGCCGTCTGCCATCTGCCTTCCCTCAACTCGTAAGCCTTTTATCTCAACAGGATTTAGTATCAGTCAATAATCCAGAGGAATCGTAAAGTGAAACTGGCTGCCCTGGTTTTTTCCTTCACTAGTAGCCCAGATTTTTCCGCCCATCCCATTAATAATCTGACGACAAATCACTAATCCCAAACCAATCCCACTAGTCGTCCGACGTAGATAATTCTCCGACTGGGAAAAACGAGCAAAAATTTGCTTAAGTTGCTCAGGTTCAATTCCTCGTCCTGTGTCCGCAATGGTTACTACCAAAGTTTGCTTCCTAAAACCATTGGTGGTCGCTTTCCCTTCCCCATGGTCAATTCCTGCCGTAATCATGATCTCTCCCTCAGCAGGAGTAAACTTACAGGCATTATCTAGTAGTTTATAAAAGACCTCTACCAACCCCTCCACATCTGCTGAAACAGCGAGCAGCTTATCAGATAATTTCACCGTAATTTTTGGTACTGCTCTAACAGGAGACTTTTTTGTGATGCGATGCAATGCCAAATCGAGAGGATACTTAATATCAACTAGTTCTATATCGCAATAAGCTTTTCCCGCTTCCAATTTGGATATCGTCAAAAAATCCTTGATCAGCTGATCCAATCTCTCACTATCAGACAATGCCAAATCTAGCATTGCCCCCTGCAATTCCTGGGGCATATCTGGTTCATTGGCTAAACTTTCCAAAAAAATACGAATTGTCGAGAGGGGTGTTTTCAGCTCATGTCCCACCACCGCAATCAAATTATTTTGAATCCGCTCTACTGCTGCGAGTTTTTGATTCAGTTCCATGAGGTTTGTATAGGCACTAGCTTGAGTTAAAGCAGTTCCCGTACTATTGGCCACTGCCTCGACCAAAGCAATATCTTCTGGTTCCCAATTAAACTCTTTGGTGTCACCATAATGCAATTCCAAAACACCTAGCAATTTATCTTGATAACGAATTGCAACCATTAACCAAGACGCGATCGCAGCCCGTTCTATTTTTTCTTTTAAAATCCCATTGTCCTGTAAATAAATATTCTCCGCGACATCATTAATCACCAAAGCAGATTCTTGTGTCTGAGCCACTATAAAAATAGGATTATCGACAACTGACCATTTTTGTCCAACTAATGATGGAGTTTGAGCAGGGACAAACTCATGTTCTATGGTCACCTCAGTCTCATTCGGTTTCACAGGATATAGCAGACAACGGCAATGGGGAAAAATTTCCCCTAATTCTCTGACGGTAATGGTGAGGATTTCTGCTGCATCGAGAGAATTGCGCTGTTTCTGGGAAATCTTGTTGATTAAATGTTCTTTGCGTTCCGCAACTGCGATCGCCTTATACGCTTTAATAAGTTTATACTGACCAGCTTGCAAATAGGTAACCAATTTTTTCGTAAAGATATCTAAGTCTACAGCTTGGCTTGTAAGCAATAAATTGTTTCTACATTCCCTATTCTGCAAATAATACTGTCTTGCCCATGCTATTTTCTCTGCCAAATCAGGACGATAAACCTGAATCCTCCCTAATAACCAATCAGCAGCAGTTTTGGTCAAATGCTCATCAAAAGTCCAGAAGCCCTCAAATCTTTTTTCTGGTTCTACAGGAGTTTTCATCTCTCTTAGCTCTTTTAGCGAAAGCTTTTCCTGCCCTACCAAACAGGCAGTGTATTGCTGTCCAATAACTACAAGAAACTTTTCCCCAACTAGAGTATCCGTCGCAGCTAAGGAAATAGTTTCATAACTAGCATTTTTTACTAAAAAACCAGACTTATTATCTGGCATTGCAAGCATATAGGCTTGATCTGTTTTTTGCGCAATCCTAGAAAAGCGACGTTCACTGGGGCTAAAAAAATGTTCTTCCTGGAAACCAGCAATGACTAACGGGTTATCATCACCAACCAGTACCAAATCCTCCATTGCACTGGCTAGAGCGATTAAAGACGATTTGAAATATATTTGAGGACGTAGGCTAGAAAACTCTGTGACCAAGTCCCGCAGTAGAGAATTAGTCAGATTCATTATTGATTATTCACCACCATTAAAAGAAATATTAGTCTCCTTCAACTTGTAACAATATTTTTATATATAATTAATTAGTTAAAATAGTAATATTTTTTATTTAAGTGTTATTCAGTTAAGACAGTTTGACTCAGGTCTACCCCATCCAAAATTGTTCCCTTTAGGTTTGTATCACTGAAATTCGCTTGGTTTAAGGAAGAACCAGTAAGAATAGTATTACTAAGATTTGCTCCCGTTAAGTCGGCTCCTCGCAGATTGGAATAACTCAAATTAGCACCTGACAAATCAGCACCTCGTAAGTCCGCATCTTCTAGGCAAACTAAGCGCATATCTGCACCCTGAAAAATCGACTTTCGTAAGATAGCTTGAGAAAAGCTTGCGCCAATTAGCATTGCTTGAGAAATTTGCGCTTCAACTAAACAAGCCTGTTGAAAATCTGTTCGCCATAGCGTAGCTCTCATCAAATCAGCTTCGCTCAAATCAGTTTTTCTTAGCATCGAGTGACTTAAATTAACCTTAGTTAAATTTGCTCGCCACAACTTAACCTCAGACAAATTAACCTCTCTTAAATCAGTTTGCTTGAGGTTGACTCGACTAAAATTGCGTTTCCCCAAACCATAAAGCTTGAGAAGTTCGGAAGCGTCAATAGTTTTAGTTCTGTGTTGATGCGGATTTATATAGAACATTTAATTCTAAAGTTAATACATTCGATGCCTGAAAGGGCAAAGTTTGATTGATTTGTCAGGATATTCCTAGGATGATAAAAATAGGTGTGATTAATTTAACTAACTAGAAAAGAAGTTATAAGCGCTGCTGCGACAATTAAAGTTGCGATCGCACCTTGAATAATATAGCGACGTTGTTCACTAGCTGCGGGGTATTGCGCCACATACACTTTTGGTTCGACGGCGTAGTTATTGAGGCGACCATTTCCTTCTCTAACGGTATACATAATTTTATATTTGCTTTTGTTAAGTTATGTAACCAATATACCAAAATATGTAACAATTTGTTACCTGAGCTTGACAAGAGTTGCTATCGCATAACTATAGAAAAGCTGACAGGCCGCTATGCTTATGGCTATTGGCTAAAACATTAAGAAAATATAAAATGCTTCTGGTGTGAATTAAATTAGTTTGTATTGAGATGTTGTTAGATTCAATGACTGAGATCTAAGCTCTAACATATTTAAATTAACATGGTTAATATTGTATCATTGTTCGCGATCGCGGACGATAATAATTCTTGGCTCTGAATGCGATCTCTGCAATATCAATCTTGATGAGTAAGTTTACGCGAGATAAAAAAGACTGGAAGTATCACAACCTCCAGCCTTAAAATTAACAAATTAAAGAAAACTAAACAGAAGTCAAAGGCTTCTCCTCAAAGGTCGCGATCGCGACTTCACTATCAGCTTCTGAAGGCGGAACAACCTGCCAGAACTTATCAACATAACTATCCCAGTTAGCCAAAATATCCTGACCTTTCTTGCTGCCAGTCTTCTCCACATGGGCAGTAATCATCGACTTCAATTGCTCTTTCCCCGACTCAGAAACTAAACGCTGAATCTTCACAATCTCAGGGTTAAGCTTTTCGGGGAAAGAACCATCCTCATCAAGGAAATAACCGATACCACCAGTCATTCCCGCACCAACATTTCGCCCTACTGCACCCAATACAACCAACAGACCACCAGTCATATATTCACAACAATGATCTCCCGCACCTTCGATAACGGCTTTACCCAAGGAATTCCGTACCGCAAAACGCTCACCAGCACGCCCATTAGCATAGAGCACACCACCAGTCGCACCGTATAAACAGGTGTTACCGATAATCACATTCTCCGCAGTGTTGTAGGTCGCAGTCGCAGGCGGTTTAATCACAATCTCTCCACCATGCATACCTTTGCCAACATAGTCATTAGCTTCCCCAGTCAGAACCATATTCATCCCAGGAAGGTTAAAGGCTCCAAAACTTTGACCGGCATAACCGTAGAAATTAAAGTTTAATGATCCTTCAAAACCACTATTGCCATATTTAGACGCGATCGCGCCAGCTATTCTCGCCCCCACAGAGCGATCTGTATTCACGATCTGAATTTCTTTAGTAACCGCAGCTTGATTGTTAATCCCATCAGCAATTTCTAGATCAGCCAGTAAATCATCATCGAGAACTGCACCGTTAGTATTAACCTCACCATGATCTAACCAAGAACGGTCTTCTTTAACATCAGGCAAGTTAATCAGACAATCAAGATTCATGCCAGTGGTTTTAGTCAATTCAACATCATCCCGTTGCTTCAGCAAATCAGCCCGACCGATAACTTCTTCTAAACTGCGATAACCCAAGATTGCCAAAAGATTGCGTACTTCTTCGGCAATAAAATAGAAGAAATTCACCACATGTTCAGGAATACCAGTAAAGCGCTTCCGCAATACTTCTTGCTGTGTGGCAACCCCAACAGGACAAGTATTCATATGGCAAACTCGCGCCATGCGACAACCTTCAGCAATCATCGCGATCGAACCGAAACCATATTCTTCAGCCCCCATTAAAGCAGCCATCAAAATATCCCAACCAGTTTTTAAACCACCGTCAGCCCTGAGTAAAACGCGATCGCGTAACTGATTGGCAATTAACACCCGATGGACTTCGGTTAAACCCAATTCCCAAGGTGCCCCCGCATGTTTAATCGAACTCAAAGGGGAAGCTCCTGTCCCACCATCATGTCCTGAAATTTGAATCACATCGGCGTTTGCTTTAGCCACACCTGCCGCAATTGTTCCGATACCGATTTCTGCCACTAGTTTGACTGAAACTTGAGCTTTGGGACTAATTTGATGTAAATCATGGATCAACTGAGCCAAATCTTCAATCGAATAAATATCATGGTGAGGCGGAGGAGAAATCAGCGTGACACCAGGTTTGGAACGACGCAAGGATGCAATATATTCACTGACTTTTTTCCCTGGTAATTGCCCCCCTTCTCCTGGCTTGGCACCTTGAGCAACTTTAATTTCCAATTGCTTCGCACTCATCAGGTATTCAGGAGTTACCCCAAAACGCCCCGATGCTACCTGTTTGATGGCTGAACTTGCGGTATCCCCATTTTGTAAACCTTTGAGATGGGGCAGCGTTGCCGAATTGCCCTCGGCATCAACATCATGCAATACATTAAAACGCACTCCATCTTCCCCACCTTCACCAGAGTTGGACTTGCCACCTAAACGATTCATGGCAACGGCAAGGGTTTCATGGGCTTCTCTGGATAAAGATCCCAGAGACATACCTCCAGTACAGAAGCGTTTGACAATCGATTCAACTGGTTCTACTTCATCTAAAGATATCGAATCGCGATCGCTATTAAAATCCAATAAATCTCTTAGAGCCGTGGCAGGACGACCTTTGAGATATTGTTTGTATAATTCGTAATGATCGTATTGTTTGCTCTTAACTGCTTGATGCAAAGCCTTAGACATTTCTGGTGAGTTCATGTGATATTCCCCACCGCGTCGATAAGCAATAAAACCAAAGTTTTCTAATTTCTTACTACTCAGTTCGGGGAAAGCGCGACTATGGAATGCTATTGTTTCTTGGGCCAACTCAGCAATAGTTAAACCACCTAGACGGGAAGTTGTCCCCACAAAGCATAAATTCACTAAATCCATGCCCAAGCCCAAAGCTTCAAAAATTTGGGCTCCGTGATAGGAAGACAGCAAAGAAATTCCCATTTTAGAAAGAATTTTCAAGATTCCTGCTTCTACCGCCTGACGATAATTTTGCTGAGCTTGTTCAAGCGAAACAGTGGCAATTTTCTCATTAGCCATCAATTTCTGAGTTTTAGGATTGCTCCACCATTGACGAATTGTTTCCAACGCTAGGTAAGGACAAATGGCCGAGGCTCCATAACCAACTAAACAAGCATAGTGATGGGTGCTCCAGCATTGGGCTGTCTCGACTACTAAAGAAGCTTTGAGGCGTAAACCTTCTTTTATTAAATGATGATGCACTGCTCCAACAGCGGCTAGAGGCGGAATATAACTAGATCCTGTGTTAATGCCAGTCGAAGCGCGATCGCTCAATACGAGAATCTCTGCTCCTCCTTCCACCGCGATCATCGCCGCATCACATAAATTTTTAATGGCAATTTCTAAACCTTTAGGCCCAGTGGCAATTTCGTATAACGTAGAAAGGGTTGCCGATTTGATCGCAGAATTTTTCATGATCGCCAGTTCCGCTTCATTCAAAATTGGCGACTCCAACTTAAGCAAGCGGGCATCTTCAGCTCTTACTTCCAACAAATTGCCCTTTGCACCCAATTGCATTCCTAGAGACATCACCAAACTCTCTCTTAAAGGATCAATAGGTGGATTAGTTACCTGGGCAAATCTCTGTTTAAAATAGTTATAGAGTAGATGGGGTTTGGTAGAAAGCACCGCCAAAGGAATATCATCCCCCATACAGTAGGTCGGCTCTTTACCATTCAAGGCCATTGACTGAATGACCATCTCGACATCTTCAGCTGTATAACCAAAAGCTGTTTGCTTAGCTAATAAATCTTGAGCTTCTAAGTAAGCCTCAACGCTAAAAGACTGAGGAGTGATAGTTTGACGATGTTCTTTGACCCATTCACCATAGGGATTTTGACTAGCAACCCGTTTTTTTAGATCCCAATTTCGCAAAATTTCCTGACTCTGCAAATCGACAACAATCGATTGACCTGGCCCTAATTTGCCTTTTTCCACAATTTCACTGTCGGGTAATTCAACAACTCCCGTCTCAGAAGCTACTACGATATAACCATCTTTAGTAATGCTGTAGCGGGCAGGGCGCAAACCATTACGATCCAAAGTCGCCCCAACAGTTTTGCCATCGCTATAAACTAGCAATGCAGGGCCATCCCAAGGTTCTTGTAAGCCGCTATAGTAATCGTAAAAATCACTAATTTCAGGATATTTTTGCAGCTCAGGCTGATCCTTGTAGGCTTCTGGCACTAGGATCATTGTGGCCTCTGGTAAACTACGTCCTGTTCTGACAAGCAACTCTAGGGAGCTATCCAAGTTATAGGAATCACTATTGGCAGAATTCACAATTGGAGTCAGAGCTGCTAAATCAGACTTACTCCATCCGGTAACTTCGAGATTTCTTTCCCGATTGGCCATCCAGTTGACATTACCCAAAAGAGTATTAATCTCACCGTTGTGACCTAACAACCGCATTGGTTGAGCGAACGCCCATTTCGGCATAGTGTTAGTACTGAAGCGTCGATGGTAGACCGCAAAACTTGTTTTGTAATCAGGATTGGTTAAATCTGTATAGAACTGACCCAAAATCTCCGATCGCACCATCCCTTTATAAACAATAGTGCGGCAGGAAAAAGAACAAATATAAAAATGATCAGTTAGTTTTTTGCCAATTCGCGATCGCGCAATATATAGCTTACGATCTAAAGCATCTCCCGTCAGCCCATCATCCGAAGCGACGAATATTTGCTCAATATAAGGTTGATTATCCCGAGCCTGAACCCCTAAAACACTAGGTTTAACAGGAACCTCTCGCCAAACCAAGACAGTTAAATTTTCTTCTCTAACTATCTGTTCGATAAATTTTTTGCCTTCTTCTCGCTCTGCTAGATCCTGGGGCAGAAAAACCATCCCCACACCATAACTTTGCGCGCTCGGTGCCGCAATTCCCTGATCATCAAACCAAGACTCGAATAACTGATGAGGAATTGCTGTCATAACTCCGGCCCCGTCACCCGAATCGAGATCCGCGCTACAACCCCCGCGATGTTCCATACATCCTAGGCCAACCAAAGCTTGTTCCACAATCTGATGATTGGCTCTCCCATCTTGGTAAGCAATAAACCCAACACCGCAAGCATCTCTTTCTTCTACCAACCAGGGTTGTCCGGCAAATGGTTGTTCTTCTGAGGATTTTTTTAGTTCTTGATTGGTGATTGCTACATTTTTTGCAGATGGTATTTTAGTCATTTTCGTATTAGTTATCAAACTTATTAAGGAAGTGTTTCGGCAGGTGACTGAAGCTGTCTTTTCCTAGAGCAATTATCTCTAGAAATGTTGAAATTTATCTGTTACTTTTCTCGATCTTGTGCTTACTATTTTTATTGTACATAAGCGATGAGAACCTTTATTAAAAATTTCTTAAGCAAGTAAACTAGCAAGATCGCTTCGAGCAAAAGGGAGGCCATAAAATATTACCTTATTCCTTAACCAAATATGTGATTCCTTTTACTGTAATCTGAGGTGAGACCTGGTATCAAATCCAGATTATTAATTTTAGAGGGGAGTTCTTGGCTAATTGCTAAAATGTGATTAGAGCTAATTTATGCTAATTATTGGAATTAGAATTTGTTTGTCTGGGTATTGGACAGTTTAATGCTAAGAATTTGGCAAAGGAGGTCTCATGTTTCAGGTAACATCAAATGGGCTCAACCGCATAGATATTAAATTTGGCGGCAAATTAGACAGCCAGGAAATGAAAGCATCCCTTGATGATCTTATAGGTAAGTCTCAAGATATCGAGCAGGGTACAATGTTATATCGAATTGAGGATTTTGATCTACCCACCCTAGGAGCACTTGGGGTTGAGCTGTCGCGTCTTCCCGAATTATTCCGAACTATTGGGAAATTTAATCGCGCAGCAGTGCTTTCTGACAAGAAATGGGTGCAAAAGGTCAGTGAAATTGAAGGTTTTTTGCTTCCCGGTCTTGAGATCAAAGCCTTCAGTCTGGACGAAGTGGCAGCTGCCGAAGCTTGGCTATTCAGTTAGTTAAGAAGCAAAGAACGAAGAAGCAAGACAGATAAATCACTAGCTGCTTTGGCTTACAGCTTATTCTCTTTCACTTCTAACCAGTCATCTTTTGTATTGCAATTGAATAACATGTTGCGATCGCATATTTCCCATTCAACTACCCGATTTTCCCTCAACCAAGGTTGAAAAGCCCTGCCGCCTTGTTCTAAATACTTTTGAATAGAAGCACGGCAATTACTGCGATAAAACCCACATAGCGGTTCCCATCCCTTAGCATGACGGGGCAGCAGTGCGATCGCATCCTGGGGCAGATCGTTTAAAGATTCACTCCATCTTTTAATTTCATGAGAATTGAGGCGAGGCAAATCGCAAGCAAGCAATAATACCCATTCAGTTTTAACTTGCTCTAATCCTTGATAAAAACCAACTAGAGGACAATTAGACTGGGCTTTGGGGTCGATTAAAGATTCTTGCACCAAGGAAACAGAAGAATGTTCAGCAAAATGGTGATATTTCTTAACCCAAGGCGCCACAATGTAAACCCAATTCGCAGATTCTTGAGCTACATTACAGACGTAAGATAACAAACTTTGGTTGCCGATAGTCAACAAAGCCTTATCTTGTCCCATGCGGGAACTTTGTCCGCCAGCTAAAACAATAGCGGTCAGGGACTGTTTTTCTTTTGACAGCATAAATTAAGCTTATGAATGATTTATCTTCAGTGTCAGACCAAAAAGCACAAAGACAACAATTATGGATTTATCTTCTACCCATAGTGGGAATTATCCCTGCTCTTTGGACTCTATATCGAGGCCAAGCTAATGAACAAGAACAGAAAATCAGCCGGTTATCTCTAATCTTAGTTTCATCTTGGCTTATAGCATATATCTCATTATTTTTTGGTTCTAATCAAACTTCAGACCTTTTATCTTTTCGATTACTTTATATTAATGCTCTAATCACCACCGGTTATTTTTTAGCCTGTCTGGTTCTTTTATGGCAGTCGCTCCAAGGAAAATCTCCGTATTTACCCTTGATCAGTACCTTAGCCAACATCAAAACAAAAAAAAAGTTCCCTTAAAGACAGCGGTTTGAATCTGCTATTTTCTGAATAACAAGCTAAGATTGAGTTGTGAATATCCAGAGCTTATCTCGATACTCCAGAGAACAATTGTGCCAAGTATTTTCGAATAATTAGGTCATGTTTATCGTTTAATTCTTTTGTGTATTAATACCTATCTTTGATAAGGTTGGAAGTATTCAGGATATTTACTTACATAAGAATACTTGTATATAGCTATATCTATAAAAATCAAAAATCTTATAATTACGCCTGTGTGAGGATAAAAAGTGTCAGCGCCCAAACTTTATAAAACAACGAAAAAAACCAAAAAGTTCCAGCCTAGAGTGAAATATAAACAAAATAGACGACGTCAATCCAGTAGAGGACGCAACATCTTTCTGGGGTTTGCTTTGGCCATTGTTTCAATGACTTCAGCTGCAGCGGGGGCTTTGCTGGCAATCACTTTTTCTGAATCCTCGATGTTGCAACAGGCGAAACTAAGTCTCGAAGAAGAACAGGTTTTTAGTCAAGAAGAGACTGTTGAGCTTAGCAGCTTATCGATCCCAGAATTATCTCGTCCAGTTAATATCCTAGTCCTAGGGATTAAGGTTTTAACTTCGGACCTCAAAACTCAGGAGGTTCCAGAGGACTTGGGATATCATGCTCTGGTCAATTCCTTTGAAGGTCTCAGCGACACGATGTTACTATTGCGCTTTGATCCGCTACAAGAAAAACTGACTGTCCTCTCTATCCCCAGAGATACTCGCACCTATATAGAAGGTTATGGTATTGGGAAGATTAATCATGCTAACTATGAGGGTGGCCCGGCTTTGACTGCTAGCGCTGTTAGCGAATTGCTAGGAGGCGTGGAAATAGACCGCTACGTAAGAGTTAATATCCAGGGAATTGAAAAACTCATTGATGCTCTAGGAGGCGTCACGGTTGATGTTCCCAAAGACATGAAATACAACGATTTTAGTCAACATTTCTATGTGAACCTTAAAAAAGGCGAACAACATTTGGATGGAGATAAAGCAGTTCAGTTCTTGCGTTTTCGTTACGATGGGTTGGGAGATATTGCCCGTGTTCAAAGGCAACAAATGTTGATGCGCTCTGTTGTCGAGCAAGCTCTTCGCCCAGCAACAATTGTCAAAATCCCCAAGATCCTAGATGTTGTTAAGTCCCATTTAGATACCAATTTAACGGTCAAAGAATTGATGGCACTATCTAGTTTTGCGGCAAAATCTGAACGTTCAGATGTCCAAATGATTATGCTCCCAGGAGATTTTAACAGTCCTGACGAACGAGTGAGTTATTGGCTTCCTGATGAGCGTCGCATTCAACAGGTGGTAGTTCAGCATTTTGATGTTTATCCCGAAAGTTATGATGCCTGGGAAACGCGGGAGCTAACCGATGTTAGGATTGCAATTCAAAATACTTTGGAAAATGATCGTCCTGCAAGAAAATTATTGGTTGCCCTCAGAGAAGCTGGTTACAATAGAGCTTATATAAGTAGAAATAACGCTAAAAACCTCACTAAAACAAGAATTATTGCCCAGGCAGGAGATGATGTTGCTGCCAAAAATATTCGTGGGCAATTGGGCATAGGAGAAGTTTTAGTCGAAAGTACTGGGGTTCTGAATTCTGATATTACGATTCAAGTCGGCCAAGATTGGGAAGATTATCTAGCCGTTGATGAATTATCCATTCTGAGTAATGATCAGTAGCTGAAAAGTCAACGGTACTTATTGATTAATGAGCGCCCAAATAAATTCAGAAAACTTCAAAACTGCTACTCTCTTGATATCCTGTGCTGATCGCCCAGGTATAGTCGCCAAAATTGCTAATTTTATTTACTCTCATGGCGGCAATATAATTCATGCAGATCAACATACAGACTTTAGTACGGGTCTGTTTTTAAATCGGGTTGAATGGCAATTGGATGGGTTTACTTTATCTTGCCAGGAGATCGCCGATAGTTTTAATGCGATCGCCAAGGATTGGCATGGGCAATGGCAAATTCATTTTTCCGATGTCATCCCCCGTATTGCAATTTGGGTAACCAAACAAAATCATTGTCTACTAGATTTACTCTGGAGATGGCAAGCTGGGGAATTGAAAGCCGAAATCCCCCTAATTATTAGTAATCATAGTTCCCTAGAAGCGATCGCAAGTCAGTTTGGGATTGATTTCCACCATCTGCCAATCACTAAAACAAATAAGCTCGCCCAGGAGACGCAACAATTAGCATTGCTCGAAAAATATCAAATTGACTTAGTAATCCTAGCTAAATATATGCAGATTCTCAGTCCTAATTTGGTTGATAATTTTCCTAATATTATTAACATTCACCATTCCTTTTTGCCTGCCTTTGCTGGAGCTAAACCCTATCATCGCGCCTATGATAGAGGAGTTAAAATTATTGGAGCCACAGCTCATTATGTGACGGAAGACTTGGATGAAGGCCCCATTATCGAGCAAGAAGTTGTTCATGTTAGTCATCGGGATAATGTGTCAGATTTGATTCGCAAAGGTAAAGATTTAGAGAAATTAGTCCTATCCCGCGCCGTCAGATGGCATTTGGATCATCGGGTATTGGTCTATGGCAACCGAACTGTAGTGTTTTAGATTATTCCAGGAATTTGTAAAGGTTTTTACCAAAATATGTATGGGTAAAATAAATCAGTAAATTCCTCGTTAAGGGCTGTGCTAGAATCACCATTACAAGGGCAAGCAGTAGGTGATGGAAGGAAGTCATGTTTGAACGCTTCACAGAGAAAGCTATTAAAGTAATCATGTTAGCCCAGGAGGAAGCACGCCGCCTGGGTCATAACTTCGTTGGCACAGAGCAAATTCTTCTGGGCTTAATTGGCGAGGGAACTGGAGTAGCAGCCAAGGTACTTAAATCTATGGGTGTCAATCTCAAAGATGCTCGGATTGAAGTTGAAAAAATCATTGGTCGCGGTTCTGGTTTCGTGGCAGTGGAAATTCCGTTCACTCCCAGAGCCAAGAGAGTCCTCGAACTATCTCTAGAAGAAGCTCGTCAATTAGGACACAACTATATTGGAACAGAACATCTACTGCTCGGTTTGATTCGAGAAGGAGAAGGGGTTGCTGCTCGCGTACTAGAGAACCTGGGAGTCGATCTTTCTAAAGTTCGCACTCAGATTATCAGAATGCTTGGGGAAACTGCTGAGGTTGCGACTGGTGGTGGTAGCTCAGGCAGAAACAAAACTCCAACTCTTGATGAATTTGGCTCTAATCTGACCCAAATGGCCTCAGAAGGTAAGTTAGATCCTGTTGTCGGTCGCCAAAAAGAAATCGAACGAGTTATTCAAATTCTCGGACGTCGTACCAAAAATAATCCGGTGCTGATTGGGGAACCTGGGGTTGGTAAAACTGCGATCGCAGAAGGGTTAGCCCAGCGCATTGCCAATCAAGATATCCCTGACATCCTAGAGGAAAAACGAGTCGTCACTCTCGATATTGGGTTGTTAGTTGCAGGAACCAAGTATCGTGGGGAGTTTGAGGAAAGACTCAAAAAGATCATGGACGAGATCCGTCAAGCTGGCAATGTGATTTTGGTAATTGATGAAGTTCACACCTTAATCGGTGCTGGGGCAGCTGAAGGTGCGATCGATGCAGCAAATATCCTGAAGCCAGCCTTGGCTCGCGGGGAACTGCAATGCATCGGGGCAACAACTTTGGACGAATATCGTAAGCATATTGAGAGAGATGCCGCTCTAGAACGTCGTTTCCAACCCGTAATGGTAGGTGAGCCTTCGGTTGAAGAAACCATCGAAATCCTTTACGGTTTGCGGGAGCGCTACGAGCAACATCACAAGCTGAAAATTTTGGATGAAGCCTTAGAAGCCGCAGCTAAACTATCGGATCGTTACATTAGCGATCGCTATTTGCCCGACAAGGCGATCGATTTAATTGATGAAGCTGGTTCTCGGGTGCGTTTGATCAATTCTCAACTGCCTCCTGCGGCTAAAGAATTAGATAAAGAATTACGGGGAATTCTTAAGGAAAAAGATGATGCGGTGCGTTCTCAGGATTTTGATAAGGCTGGGTCTTTGCGCGATCGCGAAATGGAAATCAAGGAGCAAATTCGTAATATCGCTTCAGCGAAGAAAAGCGAAGAAGATACTGAAACTAATTCGCCCTTTGTCGATTCTGAAGAGATTGCCCATATTGTTGCCTCTTGGACTGGTGTCCCAGTTAACAAGCTCACCGAGACTGAATCTGAAAAACTCTTGCATATGGAGGATACACTCCACCAGCGCATTATTGGCCAAGAAGATGCGGTTAAAGCTATTTCTCGGGCAATTCGTCGGGCAAGGGTAGGCTTGAAAAACCCCAATCGCCCGATCGCAAGTTTCGTATTTTCCGGGCCTACTGGGGTTGGTAAAACTGAGCTCACCAAAGCCCTAGCAACTTATTTCTTCGGCTCGGAAGAGGCCATGATCCGTCTTGATATGTCGGAATATATGGAGCGTCACACTGTCTCCAAATTGATTGGTTCTCCTCCAGGATATGTAGGTTACAACGAAGGGGGTCAATTAACTGAAGCGGTTCGTCGTCGTCCTTATACTGTGGTGCTCTTTGATGAGATTGAGAAAGCGCATCCCGATATCTTCAATATGCTGTTGCAAATTTTGGAAGATGGTCGTTTAACTGATGCCAAGGGCAGAACGGTAGATTTCAAAAATACGCTATTGATTCTGACTTCTAACATTGGTTCTAAGGTCATTGAGAAAGGTGGCGGTGGATTAGGTTTTGAGTTTGAAGATAATGCGGGAGAAGCCCAATACAATCGGATTAAATCCCTAGTTAACGAAGAGCTGAAAAACTATTTCCGTCCTGAGTTCCTCAATCGTTTGGATGAGATTATTGTCTTCCGTCAGTTGAGTAAGGATGAGGTCAAGGAAATTGCCGAAATTTTGCTTAAAGAGGTCTTTACTCGTCTGACAGAGAAGGAAATCGATCTCGAAGTTACAGACAAATTCAAAGAACGCTTAGTCGATGAAGGATTTAACCCTGCCTATGGGGCGCGTCCGTTACGTCGAGCAATTATGCGTTTGTTGGAAGATGTCCTCGCAGAAGAGATTCTTTCTGGTCGTCTAGGAGAAGGCGATACTGCGGTTGTTGATGTTAATGAGGAAGGAAAGGTCAAAATCTTACCTCAGCTGAAGAAGAAAGAATTGTTACCTTCTTCTTAAATGTTTTAGATTCAGCAAAAGTTATTAAATAAATTTTAGTAGTAGGGAATTAGTCTTCTCTACTATTTTTTTATTAAGATAGAGAACAGCGATCAAACCTTTAATGTATCTAGAAGTTTTAGTGGAGTGAGAAGTTGTGGGGATAGAGGAAGACAGGAATCCGAAGCGAGAGCTGCTTGTCTTAATGATGCGCGCGCGAAATATGGAGCTTCTGCCTCCTTAACACTCTTAACAGATCCTCCAAGTTTTAGAGGAGATGCAGATCAACGTAATGGTGTCTGTGCAAGAAGAATCCTTGGTGCTTGTGTTGATTTCAAAGATGAATTGAATGTTCTGGGAGAGTTGACGTAAACTGCTCAGTAAAAGTTTGCTTCCCTGATTAGTGTGATCGCAGATCTTGTCTTAGGCTGACATAGATAAAATAGTGCACTAGGTTTTTCTGCTAAACACTTTTTTTAGCTAAGTTGTAGCAGTTTTCTAAAGCAACATTTAAGGCGTGTCAGTCTACTAGAGGTTTTTAGCTAGAGATCGAGCAACACTTTAGCTAATTGAGATCGCAGATCTTGCAGAACAAAATAATAGGATGTTTAAGCCTTGGTACAATAGAGGACAAAGCCTTTTTAATCTAAGTTCACTTCAATGTCTCAGGCAATTCTTAATCAAATTCTTGACCAACTGCCAGATTTAGAAAAATCTGAATTACAACATCTTAGTCAAGAAATCCAAGGTTATCTTTCAGATAGAGAAACAGTTACTAAACGAGCAGCATTCCATCAAGCCTTAGTTGAATCTGGTTTAGTAAGAAAGATCAAAAAACCTGCCTTTGCCCAAAAAACAGACAAACAGCTTATTCCAATTCAAGGTGAACCAGCTTCTCAAAGCATTATTGAGGAACGCCGATAGATGGCAATTTACTTTGTAGATAGTAGTGCCTTGGTAAAAAGATATATCAGTGAAATTGGCTCAGCATGGGTTTTAGAATTATTCGATTTTCCCCAAGACAACGAGATTTTTATTGCAGCAATCACTGCTGTTGAAATCATTTCAGCAATTACCCGACGGGCACGCGGTGGGAGTATTCGTTCTGCTGATGCAATACTTATATGTAATCAATTTAAGAGTGATTTACAAACAGACTATCAAATTGTCGAAATTACAGAGGAAGTCATCAACTCTGGGATATTATTAGCTGAAAAGAGAGGATTACGAGGCTATGATGCAGTTCAGTTAGCGGCAGGTTGTGCAGTCAATTTGCTTTGTATAGCTAGTGGTTTATCACCTGTAATTTTTGTATCAGCAGATAATGAATTAAACCTAGCTGCTTCTCAAGAAGGTCTATCAGTTGAAAATCCCAACAGCTGTCAGTAATGCAATGTGATCGTAGATTTTTGATCAAACGCGATCTCCTGAGAAAAGAATAGTATTGCGATCGCAGATCTTGTACCGCACATTAACGGCAGTGTAACGTACAAAGTAAAACAACAAAACTCAGTAAATATTTTATAGTTTGCACAAATGAAAAAATATATTGTTGGCTTTGCCGTTTTGATTATGGCAACAGTTTTATTTTTAGTTAACTTTGCTTATGAGCCTGATTTATTGGCAACAGATACCAATTATCCTAGTTATTATCAGGAAAAAGCCTTTCATAGTCGAGGTGGAATTGGGAAATTTTATCTTGGGAGAGAAATTGCTCAAGTAATGGGACATCAGGCGATGAGGTGGCTAGAAAGACCCAGTAGAGAAAACCAAGAACATCCCTCAGCTGTCGTCCAGGCTTTAGAGTTAAAGGATACAGATATTGTTGCTGATATCGGTGCTGGGACAGGATATTTTAGCTTTCGCATGGCTCCTTTCGTATCTGAAGGAAAAGTATTAGCTGTTGATATTCAACCTGAAATGTTAGATGTCATCGAAAGTTTAAAACAACAGAAGCAGGTAACAAATATAGAAACGGTTTTAGGAGAAGTCTATGATCCTCATCTTCCAGAAAATACTATCGATTTAGTGTTAATGGTAGATACCTATCATGAGTTTGCTTTTCCCCGGGAAATGATGGAAAGCATCTTTAATTCTTTAAAAATTGGCGGCAGAGTGATTCTCGTCGAATATCGTAGAGAAGATCCTTTTATTATGATCAAACCTCTACATAAAATGACTCAAAAGCAAGTCAAGAAAGAGATGAAAACTGTTGGTTTGCAATGGGTTGATACTCAAGAGTTTCTTCCTCAACAGCATTTTATAGTTTTTGCTAAGTCAGGTTAGATTTTATTTGTAAATATGCGTTAATAGTCACTCTAATCATTCTAATAATTCCCAGAATTGTGGATTTTTGAGGTTCTACTTTTTCGTCTGTGAGCAAACCAAGATTGGAGCATTTGCCGACATTCAACTTCAGCAACTCCAGCTAAAACCAACAAGCGATGATTAGAAGCTGCACTATCAGGAATATTCATCACAGTCCGAATTGCCCCAGTTTTGGGATCATCAACTCCATAAACTAATAACCCAATTCTTGACTGAACGATCGCACCTGCACACATGGGACAAGGTTCCAAGGTCACATAAAGAGTGCAATCATTTAAATGCCAGTTCTGTTTCACTTGACTGGCAGCCCGTAAAGCAATAATTTCGGCATGGGCAGTCGGATCTTGATTTCTTTGCTTAAGATTATTGGCTTTGGCGATCGCATGACCTTGGGCATCAACCACGATCGCCCCTACAGGAATATCTCCCCCATCTCCTGCTTCTTTGGCCAGCGCGATCGCCTGAGCCATCCAGTCTTGATGAACTAAATATTCTTCCCTAGTCAAGGACAATAAATAATTAGGTCTACTCCTCGGCATGAGATGTTCCCCATCTGCCATCTGCCATCTGCCATCTGCCTTCTTCAAGATGCACCTAGCTTTACGGGGCTCGGAGAGATCGCCTCCAATAATTCAGTCGGGTTAGCAGCCAAAAAATCCGGTTGGTATTCTGCCAAAATCTCTTGAGAATTAAATCCCCAACCCACGGCAATTATGCCAATGCCACTTTTTCTAGCTGAGCGAATATCTCTAGTTTCATCCCCCACATAAATAACATCTGTTTTTTTGAGTTTACGTTTTCTGACAATCTCATTAATAATGCGATGCTTGCCAAAAATATTAGTTCCCGAATATATAAAATCAAAAAGATATTCCAGATTATTCTTCTGCAGAAACATTATTACATTTTTTTCTACATTAGAAGTGACAATGCCTAAGACATAATCCCTTTGTTTCAAAGCTATTAATACTGACTCGATTCCCTTAATAGGGGCAAGATCGGCAATTTGATGTCCTAATTCTTTCTGAACTCTTTTAACCAAGAAAGGAATTTTAAAAAGAGATATTTCTGTGCGTTTAACTATATCTTTGGAACTAAGATTTTTAAATAATAGGAGTTCTTCCTCACTCATTGGCTGATAGCCAAATTCAGAAGATAAATCGTTGGTAATATCAACAATGGCTTGATAGGTATCGGCAATTGTGCCATCAAAATCAAAAACAATAACTTTTTTCGTCATCCTCTTGCCAGGAATGTAAGCAGCAAATAATTTCAGGAACGAGACTTAGTCTATTTTGGCGTTCAATTAATCAATTAAGTTAATTATAAGTGATTATTGGAGTTTGCACTCAAAACCTAATTCACTGTTCCTTGATATATTTCAGATTTGCCTGGGCATTACGTTGCCACATCTGAGGCTTGATCCTGCGAAGAGCAGAAGCCCGAAAGCGACGATCCCATTCGCCCGACTCGATGCTTGCTAATTCTGTTAATTGAGGGTGAAGGTTTTCGGGATAGGGTTGAAAATCTTCAATGTCTGTTTCTTGGGCAAAACGTTGATTCCAGGGACAAACATCTTGGCAAATATCGCAACCTGCTACCCATCCTGATAATTTTTGGGCAATTTCTGCTGGTAATTCTGGCTCCCGATTTTCGATTGTGTGATAGGCAATGCAACGATTGGCATCTACAACAAAGGGCTTGGCGATCGCATTGGTCGGACAGGCTTCTAGACAACGAGTACAAGTCCCACAATGTGAGCTATGGGGCTGATCGGCAGTTATTGCTAAATTGGTTAAAATCTCCCCCAAAAAGACCCAGCTACCATAGTCTCTGGTGATCAGATTGCCATTTTTGCCAATCCAACCCAGACCAGCTCGTTGCGCCCAAACCTTATCTTGAACTGGCCCAGTATCAGAGTAATAACGAGTTGTGATATTGTCCCCTTGTTCTTGCAGCCAGCTACTTAAAGCCTTGAGTTTTTTCTGCATCACCTTATGATAATCTCGACCCCAACCATAACGAGATATCTTAGCGATTTCTGGAGCATCGGCATGTTGATGGGGACTGTAATAGTTCACGGCCACGACGATCAGCGATCGCGCATCTGGTAAGCAAAGACGAATATCGGCTCGCTTAGGATTTGCCATCCAGGCCATATCGGCGTGATAGCCAAATGCTAACCAGTTGTTGAGATGTTCAACAGCGGCATCATCGGGGATGTCGTCAACAGAAACGATTCCTACCTTGTGAAAGCCAATATTTTTGGCAGCCTCTTTAATGCGATCGCTATTTATCATCAATTTTCAGGCTCAATAATTCAGGTAAATCTAAAACGCTATCTAAGATTACATCGCAACCTAAATTCCCTAACATTACTCGTTTTTTCCTGATCGCCTCTCCTTCAGCAAAACCGGTCAAAACGCCAACAGAAACAACTCCTGCTTTTTTTGCCGCGACCACATCACTGCCCGCATCTCCGATGTAAGCAATAGTTTTAGGATTAGAGATCTTAAACTCATCACTAGCTAAATTTACTACCGATTCCTGGGGATAAAGGGCTTTATATAAAATAAAAGGATGGGGTTTTCCTAGTTTAGTTTGATTGTCAGCGACCAGTGCCGATTCGGCAGCAATTACTTCGTCGTAAGTAACAATGCGAGTGGGAGCAAAATACTGGAGAATTCCTAAATTTGTGAGAGGTTGGATAACTTCGTTGCGAGGTCTGCCTGTTGCGATCGCCAGGGTAAAATTTCCCGAATCAGACAAAGCCTTGAGAGTTTTATCAATGCTCGCCAAATCAATTACCGTCTCATCATCAGGTAAATCATAGCCTTTTTTGCCTTCATACCAGGCTTGGAAATTATCATAACAAAGCTGCCATAATTCTCCTTTGGGATCAAAAAAGGCAAAATGCTGCCCCAGTTTTTCGGCAATAAAGGTATTCACATAGTTCAAGACAGCTGCCCCAGTCAAAGATTTTGTTTCTGCCCAAAATTGTGAGATCGCATCATCACTGATCTGGCTTTGATAATTACGAGAATGCAATAATTCGCCGATGCTTTGTAATTGTTTTTCGAGAGTTAAATCATTATCCTGGAGAATATTGGCTAAACTTGTAGGCTGTTCTCGGGCAATTGTAGCGAAAATACCGGCAAAATGTAGACAGCAAACAAAAAAAGTTAAGTCCCAGTTAGAGTTAATTGCCCGACTCTTTAATTCATAAATAAAACTTTTAGGGATAATATTATCCCCAATTTTTTCTAGTCTAGTCGAAACATCGGGACTAGAGCCAAAATAGTTAGTTAATCCCAAATAATTGCGATCGCAGATTAATTCCCAAGCAGTCAAACGCGAAGTGTTCCAGTATTTCTTTTCACTGGTAATCACTCCATCTAGATCAAAGATTAAAGTCTTAATTGATTTCATTAGAAATTACTGGTTTAACCTATTTATCTTTTATTTCTTAAGTTTCAGCATTTTAGCGTAGTTGAGCGATCCAGAAAATGCAGCTTTTGCCCTGACTTTTGAGAATAGAACATGATTAGTCTTTGTATTCGAGTTCTAAGAGTTGCAACAGCTTTTCTTCTAGATCGCTTAGGTGAGGAGCAGTCAGTTTCGCCAAACCATTGAGAACCCATAATGCCGCATCATCCAAGTCTCCTGTTTGATGGATAGCATTCATGCGATCGCGAATAATGGCCATCTCCTGGCATTCTTCGGTGGAATAGCCCAAAGATTTAAGATTTTCGGCCCGCAGAATATAGTTATCATTCCAAGTGCTTACTTGACAGCTTAGTTTATAAATATCCTTAACAATACACCAACAGCCACCCTTGCCACGCAATTCGGGGTTGTCTTTGGTCATAATCTGGCAAATTTCGCCTACCCGAAAAGGTATGGGTTTCGGGTTATTGTCTTTCATTCTTTTCACCACTTCTTTGACGATTCTACCCGTGGGGACTTTGCCCCCAGCCTGCTCGACAGCAGTCTCCCAAGCGATAGGTTGCTCATCGATAGTCAGTTCACTTAAAGGCCGGACTTGTCCTTCTTTGGTTGGAAGAACTGGGACAATTGGTTCACATTTGTCGATCAGATTGTCATAAATTTGGGCGGCTTCAATAAGTTGATAGGGACGACGACGGGTAAAATCGAAGCGATCGCGACAATATTCTTCAAAGGTGACATGGGTCGAACGATAAAGTCTGCGGTTTCGTAATTCCCGTAAAGCCTTTCCCGCTTCATAAAAGGCTCTTTCTACTTTTTTTTCTAGGGAAAAACGAATGCTCTCTTCCTCAATTGTCAGAGGATCTACAGGCATTAAAACGAGTTGTTTTCTTGAGGCATCCGATTTTTTATTTTTGCGTGATCGCTGTGTTAAAGCCGTCATCTTTTGAACAAATAAAGCTAAAGCAATAGTGACGAATCAACTGTAACCAAGCAAAATTCCAGGAAAAACTGTCTTTTAATGCTTTTTCAATTATTTAATCAGACTTTTTGAGCAGACTTGCCCAACAAAGGTTCGATCCCGCAGATGTCATCCCTGCAAAGGAAACTGCGCCATAACCGATGATCTAGACAAGCAAAGTTCGGGCCATTCATGTCGTATGATAACTACGGGTTTTCTCGGAAAAATTTTTAAGTTTTAATTAATAACCAGTCCCCAATATTTATGTCACGGAGGAATTACTACCTAGGTTGTCATTGTTCCCTAATTGAAGTATATTAGCAATTTTATGTAATTAGGCATAATTGAATAGGAAGAGATTATTAGATAGCCATGCCCGATTCGTCCGTACAATATCCAGAACTATATACAACAGAAGATATTCAACATATTCTCCAGATTGCGATCGCTCGACAAGGAGAAGATGATCAACTAACGAGAAAACAACTTTGGGAAATTGCTGAAGAATTGGATCTAGATCCCCAGACGATACAAGCGGCTGAAACAGATTGGTTACAACTTAAGACGATTCAAGAAAAGCATCTGGCCTTTGATCGCTATCGCCATGATTGCTTCAAACAGAAACTAGTCAAATATCTCATTATCAATGCCTTTCTGGTCGCGATTAATTTTTTGGTGCTTAACTTTACTCCTTGGTCTATTTTTATTCTCTTACTTTGGAGTCCCGCCATTGCATTGAGTGCCTGGAAAACTTTCCATCTTCAGGGAGACGAATACGAAAGGGCTTTTCAACGTTGGGATTTCCAGAATGAGGTAAAAAAGACAGTTAATAATTTGTGGCAAAGACTATATAAAGCCTGGAAAATTTAGACGGCCATAAATTAAGCCTTAGAAATGATTTGCCGACAATAATACTCGCAAACAAAACACTTACCTAAGATAAAGTCAGAATCAATAATCTAGGATATATTAGTTACGACTATTTTCAATATATAAGATATAGATTTAAGGAGTGAGGAGTGAGTAGAGTAGAGTTAATTCTCAAAACTATTGGGGTAAGCGCCGTAATTTTATCTAGTTATATAACCCCAACCTCGGCACAAACAATAGATAAACCGCCAAAACCTCAGAATTTCCATACATCAACTAATATTAAAAATACTACTAGTCCCCTAAAAATATCACAGGCAACAGATACTGTTGAGGAGGAAGAAGTTGAGCAGGTAGAGGAACTAGATCCCACAGTAGAAGCTGAAACTTATTCTGAATTTGAAAGATTGGAACAAGATCCCGATCGCCTAAATCTTCCTGCCACACCAGAAGAAGTAGAAATTAATATCAATGAACCTCTCACCCTCAAACAAGCCCTCGATTTAGCATTAAGAAACAATAAAGACTTAGAAGAGTCGAGATTAAACCTAGTACGAGCAGAAAGAGAATTGCAACAAGCAAGATCGGCTCTCTATCCCGATCTTGATCTACGAGGTAATTTTACAGAAAGTGATTCGGCTGCTTCCGAACGTTCTAGAGAGAGATTTGGCGCTGGTAGTTCAGCAGATGAAGACAGTATTACTCAATTGGATAGTGATATTACTCTTAGTTACAATGTCTATACTGGGGGCAATAGAGGTGCAGACATTCGTCGGGCGAAAAAGAACGTCGAATTTAATCAATTAGATGTCGAAAGAATCACCGAGCAAACTCTTTTTGAAACTGCCAGGGATTACTATGATCTGCAAAATTCCAATGCTCAAGTCAATATTGAAGAAGCCGCAGTCGAGGATGCACAGCAAACATTAAAAGATGCACAACTCTTGGAACAAGCGGGCTTAGGAACTAGATTCGATGTTTTACGGGCAGAAGTAGAATTGGCTAATGCTGAGCAAAGATTGACCACTCGCATAGCCGAACAGCGCACCGCACGTCGACAATTAGCGGAAACTCTGAGTCTGGGACAGCAAGTGAATCTCGAAACTGCTGATGAAATTCAAGAGGCAGGACTTTGGGACAAATCTCTAGAAGAAACCATTGTTTTGGGATACAGCGATCGCGCAGAGCTGGATCAATTATTAGTCCGTAAACAGATTAACGAGGAACAGCGTAAAATTGCTTGGTCTGCGATCAAACCTCAAATAAGTTTGTTTGCCGAGTACGAGATCTTAGAAGTCTATGATGATGATGCGGACTTAGCCGATGGTTATTCCTATGGCGCCAGATTGCAATGGTCAATTTTCGATGGTGGAACAGCTCTTGCTAGAGCAAGACAGGAAGAAACCGATATTTTGATTGATCAAACTGCTTTTGCTAATCAACGAAATCAGGTACGTGTCGAAGTAGAACAAGCTTATTTTGGACTGCAAGCCAACAAAGAGAATATTGTCACCTCTGGAAAAGCTGTAGAACTTGCAGAAGAGAGTCTAAGGCTCGCAAGACTACGTTTCCAAGCAGGAGTAGGGACTCAAACTGATGTTATTGAAGCTCAAACCGAATTGACAACTGCTAGAGGAAATCGCCTTGATGCCATTATTCAATATAATCAATCTCTAAATCAGCTGTACAGAGCTATCAATGGTCTATCTACTTTGGTTCAAACTTTCAATCAAAATTCCCAGTAAGTAAATAGGTAATGGGTAATGGGTAATGGGTAATAGGTAATGGGTAATGGGTAATAGGTAATGGGTAATGGGTAATAGGTAATGGGTAATGGGCAATTCCTCAATATTATTTGATTTAAATCAAAATATGATTATTTTTAACCTAAAACCTAAAACCTAAAGCCTAAAACCTAATTAGTTCTATATTTAGACGATGGGTAATGTTACTTTTTGAGGCTGATTTTGATATTTACCTTTGCGGTCAGAATAGGTAGTTTGGCAAGGCTCTCCCTCCAGAAAAAGTAGTTGAGCAATGCCCTCTGTATAGACTCGGCAATCTGCACTTGAAGCGTTAGAGAACTCAAGAGTTAGATGACCTTCCCAAGAAGCTTCTCCAGGAGTGGTATTTACAATCAAGCCGCATCTAGCATAGCTACTTTTGCCGACACAAACCACCGTGATATTTGGTGGGATACTAAGTTTTTCTAAGGCAACACCCAATCCGTAACTATGGGCAGGAATAATAAAAAAATCTCCGTATTCATCATGCTGTAATTCGACCGCTTCTAAATTGCGAGGATTGAATTGTTTAGGGTTAATGATGGTGCCAGGTATATGTTTGAAAATGAGAAATTCTGAATTAGATAAGCGGATATCATATCCATAACTAGAAACACCGTAGCTCAGCACAGGTATGGTATTCCCTGCATTATTGACCACAGTTCTAACTAATTTGGGTTCAAAAGGCTCGATCATACCTTTTCCAGCTTGCTCAATAATCCATTTATCATTTTTCAACATAATCGTATTATTTAGTACTTGTTCGTTTAATTTAACTGAATTTGCGAGTGAACCTTTAGGATTATACTAGCGAACCGATGATAATTGCATTAGCTAAAGCTTCTATTCAATGTTAGGCATCTTGAATCAGCTTGATTCCTTTTTCCGGTGCCCTATTACCTGTTGCCAATTATCAGTTTAAAAATTTAAGTTAGTCAAAAACGAAATTTTTACAATTACGCTAAATATTGTCAAATTTATAAACAACTATTACCGATCTTGATACAAAAAATATATAAATTACTATTCTTAAATGAGACTATTTATACCAATAGATAATTTTTATATTGATTTACTACTATTTTTGAGAATAATTATGTTCTGATTTTAATTTATATTTAATCCGAGTTAGTATTCCTCCAATCCAGAAGAAATCAAAGATTTTCGTAATTCTTGGAATGGGTTTCATGACTTAGTAAATTAATTAAATCAAAGAACAAATTATAAATATATTCAAATTAACAATGATTAACCAGAACTCTTTTGTCGATATAGCTCAACAGGCGGGAATCACTTGGTCAGAAGCCAGGGGATTTGAAGCTTTTAGTCTTAATTGGCTAGATTATAACGATGATGGACTGGAAGATTTATTTGTGAGTGGCCATGGATATTTTGTCCCAACAACTATTAATCCTGAGGGGAAAAAGCCCAGTCTTTATATTAATAATGGAGATGGCACTTTTACCAATATCTTTGAGGATTTTACCGTCAAAAATAATGGCGATTTACATGGAACAAATTGGCAAGATATTGATAATGATGGGGATCTCGATCTTTTTGTGGTTGGCGGCGGAAATTTGGGAGGAAATGATGTAGATGCCAATCTCTTATATATTAATGATAATGGAGTTTTAAGAGAACAAGCTGGAGAAAAAAATCTTCGATTTAAAATTGGTAGAGGCCGGTCCGCTCTTTGGTTTGATAGCAATAATGATGGCTTACTAGATGTTTTACAGCTCAATGGGCTCAGAGAAGATGGTTTAGGCAAAACAACTTTTTTTCGTCAAAATGCTGATGGCACATTTACTAATGCTCGGGTTGAAGTTGGTCTGAATTTCAATGAACCGGCCCGTTCTGCTCAATTGGCAGATTTAACTGGAGATGGCAAACTAGATCTGGTCATTCAGGGTACTTACAGTTTTCCTCTGAAAGTTTACGATATCTCAACTGGTTTATTTCAGGATATTACCAATCAGTTTCCTATCTTGAGTGATCCTCCTGCCGAACCGACTCAAGATTTTATCGATCATCAGGCGGCTAGGGATTTTGCGATCGCAGACTTTAATAACGATTTGCGTCCCGATATTTTCATGACCCGCTCTAGTACCAAACAACAAGGCTCTAGTCTGGTGCAAACTTCGGGAAAAATGCTCGCTGCGGATTTGTTTTTGAACTCTGGTGATGGCATCAATGATATTGGTTTTCGTCTTCAAACCAATGGGAATCTGGCTCTAGACACTTTTGATGTCAATGGTTTAGTCGCTAATCTCAATGTCAATCAAATCTTCATCGGAGCTTCGGGGCGCAATCCCACCGCTGCAGAATTGGCAGCAATTACTCAGTTTGCATCACCCAATTCCTCAGCTTTACAAACTGTTAACAGCGATCGCGCGGGTTTAGTTCTCAACCCCAATGATGCTTCAGTTTTTGGCTTAACAACGCCTGATCCTGCTACCAAAGGTCTATACATTGGCTACAACTTTTTTAGTCAAACTTGGCAAGTCCGGTTAGTTTCTCCCAATAGAGAACGCCTACGGCTAGTAGTTGAAAGTACGGAGCAGATCAACAATACAAACACAATTGGTTTTACCACTGTAGATCCTAATGTCAATAGACTTAGCGATCGCTTATGGCTTTATGATTCGGCAACAGATCAATATCAAGATAGTTCCATCGCTTCAGGGATTACAGCTTTAACTTCTGCTCAATCAGTAGTGGCAGGAGACTTTGATAATGATATGGATGTAGATTTATATCTTGCCAATGCCTATGCTAGCTTTAATCAACCGAATATTTTCTATGACAATCAAGGCGATGGTAGTTTTATCCCCGTAGAAGTTAGTGGAGCTGAAGGCACAGCCATTGGCCCCCATATTCTCGATTTTGATATTGGACAGAGACTAGCCGTTGCCGATTTTGATAATAACGGCTTTTTAGATATTTTTGCGGGCTCTCTGACATCGCGATCGCGTGATCGCACTTATTTAGGCGAAGCGCCCCAACTTTTCCAAAATCAAGGGAACAATAATAATTGGATTCAGTTCAAATTAGAAGGTACAACTTCCAATCGTGATGCTGTTGGTGCCAGAGTTATTCTGACAACTCCCGATGGCACTAGTCAGCTCAGAGAACAAAATGGGGGCAATCATCTTTTTGGGCAAAATTCCCAAAGAATTCACTTTGGTTTAGGACAAAACAATCAGATCGAAAATTTACGAGTAGAATGGCCTTCGGGAGCCACGCAAGAATTTAGCAATGTAGCAATCAATCAGATTCTGACCATTACTGAGGGGCAAGATATTCCTCCACAACCAAATCCCGAACCTGATCCAGATATTATCGGGACAGCTAATGATGATCAACTTACTGGCACTAATAGTCAAGACTATATCTTAGGGGAAGATGGAGACGATACCATTAAAGGCTTAGATGGTGCTGATACGATTTTAGGAGAAGCAGGAGCCGATAGCCTCAATGGGGGGAATGGCAAGGATTTTCTTGATGGTGGAGCTTTTGGCGATACTCTAGTGGGCGGAGAAGGTGCCGATACCCTAGTCGGTGGACTAGGAAAAGATCTCATATTTGGTCAAGGTGGTCAAGATGTATTACAGGGAGGCGCGGGTGATGATACTCTTCGTGGCGGCAATGGCGACGATACTTTGCAAGGGGGCGCAGGCATTGATGTTGCCAAAGAATCTTTTAATGGCGACATTTTGCTGACGAACACAAGTCTGATTGCTCGGGGCACAGATATTTTAGAAGATATTGAAATCGCCAATGTTTTTGCGGGGAGCTCCCATAATTTTGTCGATGCCTCTGCTGTAACCCGGATGCAAGTGATTCTTAATGGCAGTGGTGGTCGTGATACCTTGGTGGGGGGAACTCAAGATGACACCTTGATTGGGGGAGTCGGCGTTGATCTGCTCACCGGCGGCGAAGGTTCAGATGTCTTTTTCTATAAGGCAATCAATCATCGGAATGATCGCATTACAGATTTTGACGTTGCTAAGGATATCATGATTTTCTCCCGTGCTGGTTTTGGGGAAGAATTAACATCTGGTCAGTTTCTTAATGAAGATCAATTTGCGATCGGCTTAGGAACAACTGATGCTAGCGATCGCTTTATTTATAATCCCAACAATGGGAATGTTTTCTTTGATGCCGACGGCAGTGGTTCGGGCCGCGAATTGCTAATTACAACTCTGACTAATACTCCAAATTTATCTCATAGAGATATTTTCATTGTCAATTAGCTCTTAAAACGCTTCTATAGCAATACGAATTTAGGTTATGACAAATGATTATCACACTGCAATTCTTCAAACACTTTGTATATTCTGGATTTTGCTTTTCCCGTTGCCTGTTGCCTGTTGCCTATTCCCCAGCGCGTAGCGCTATAGTTTGAAACTTGTGTCTGAATCTAAAAATACTTGTTCGCCAAAATAGCAGCTTGAGTGCGATCGCGTAAATTAAGACGACGCAAAATACTATTAACGTGATTTTTAACAGTCCGTTCTGCAATATATAATTCCGCGGCGATTTCCCGATTGTTATAACCCTGGGCAATCAATTGTAAAACCTCTTGTTCTCTGGAAGTTAGTTCGCTCAACTCTGATGGTATGGTTGCAGAAATTTCAGCATTAACCGCCAGAGCTTTCTCAAACAATCCAGGCCCTAATTGGGTATATCCTTGATTCACAGCCCGAATTGCCTGGGCGAGCTCGGCAGAGGGAGTATCTTTGAGCAAATAGCCCTTGGCACCAGAAGCCATCGCTTGAGTCACATATTCATCGTCATCAAAAGTAGTTAAAACCAGGATTTTAATCTCTGGGGCTTGTTTGTTCAGAATCCGAATTGCTGCGACCCCGTCCATAATAGGCATCCGAATATCCATGAGGATAACATCTGGCTTGAGCTCTAGCGATCGCTCTACGGCAATTTTGCCATTTTCTGCTTCCCCAACTATTTTCAGATCACTTTGAGTTTCGAGTAAACTGGTTAATCCTTCTCGCACAATACTTTGATCATCTACTAGAAGTACATTTATCATTTTTCTGGACTTACCTAACACCTAACACCTACTACCTAAAACCTTCGATTCCCCCAATTTACCAGCTCGAACATTGGAGTTTGAGGAAACAAGTTGCGAATAGTTTCCTCAAAGTTATAATCTACGAACTAGCTATAATACAGAGTCCCACATCAGTTCGCAGAGGAAGTGAAAACATCGTGTCGTCTAAAGCTATAGAGTCCCATCAGCAACCTCCCAAAAAATTGTCACCTGTCATCTCTTTCACTACTGGAGTTGCCAAAGCTGCTAGTGGAACGTTTTTAGGGATTACCATGATTGGTAGTGCGATCGTCGCAGGAGGCTTAGTTGGTTTAGCGATTAGTTTCCGTAATCTACCTGATGTAAGAGTTTTAAGTAGTTATCTACCTTCTGAGACCAGCTATATCTACGACATCAAAGGCAAACTCCTCACCCGTCTTCACGGAGAAGCCAATCGAGAATTAGTTCCTCTCTCAGAGATCTCAGCGGAACTGAAAACAGCTGTGATTGCCGTAGAAGATAGCAGTTTTTATGAACATAATGGCATCAATCCCTATAGTATTGGTCGCGCGGTTGTAGTGAATTTGCAGAAGGGGGGCGTGCAAGAGGGGGCCTCTACCCTGACGATGCAACTGGTGAAAAATCTGTTTTTAACTCAAGAAAGAACATTTAGTCGTAAATTAGCCGAGGCAATTCTGGCGGTACGAGTAGAACAGGTTTTCTCGAAAGATGAAATTTTGGAAATGTACCTGAATAATATCTATTGGGGTCACAATAACTATGGTGTACAAACCGCGGCTGAAACCTATTTTAATAAAAATGCCTCGGAATTGAACCTCGAAGAATCGGCGATGATGGCGGGTTTAATCCAAGCGCCAGAACAATATAGTCCCTTTTCCCAATATCCAGCTACCAAAAGAAGACAAGCTATTGTGTTAAATCGCATGGCAACTTTAGGTTGGATTTCTGAATCAGAGAAAGATACAGCTAAAACAGCCCCTCTATTGGTCAATAAACCAACTGCCTGGAGTGCAAGTAAATTACCTTTTATTACAGAAGCTGTGACGGCCGAACTCAAAGAACGTTTCGGCTCAGAAGAAGTATTACGAGGCGGCATGAGGGTTCAAACAACTATTGATTTAAATTTCCAGCAAATGGCAGAAAAGTCAGTTCAAGATGGGTTTAAACGTTTACGTCGCTGGGGTGTGCGAGCTGACCAAGTAGCTTTAATTGCGATCGATCCGAGAACTCATTTTGTTAAAGCTTTAGTTGGAGGGGTAAACTACGATGAAAGCCAGTTTAATCGTGCCCTTCAGTCTCGCAGACAACCTGGTTCTGCCTTTAAACCTTTTGTCTATTACACTGCTTTTGCTAGTGGTAACTATAGTCCCTACAGTACTATTGATGACACCCCGGTTCGTTATCGAGTGCCTTCTGGTTGGTATAGACCCCAAAATTATGGCAAGAAATTTTCTGGAACGATCGCCTTGAGAACAGCATTAATCCAGTCTAAAAACGTTCCTGCGGTGAAATTGGGCAAAGCAGTTGGCTTAGAGGATGTAATTGAAGTATGTCGTCTTTTGGGATTGAAGAGTCCTTTGCAACCAGTAGTTTCTCTGCCCTTAGGCTCGATTGGGGTTACTCCGATGGAAATGGCCGCAGCTTATGCCACTTTTGCCAGTAACGGTTGGCATGCTGACCCCACATTAATTTTGCAAGTCGCCGACAGTCGAGGGAATATTCTCCTGGAAAATCGGCCTAAACCGCAGTTACTACTAGATTCTTGGGCAACTGCCAGTTTGACATCTGTTCTCAAAGGAGTTATTGCCCCTGGAGGGACAGCTCCCAATGCTGATATTGGTCGTCCCGCGGCAGGGAAAACTGGTACCACTTCTTCGGAAAGAGATGTCTGGTTTGTTGGTTATGTGCCCCAATTGGCCACCGCTGTTTGGGTTGGGAACGATAACTATAAAACTTTAGGAAGAGGTGTCACAGGAGGTGGTCATGCTGCACCGATTTGGCGCTCTTTTATGTCACAAGCTCTAGCAAATGAACCTGTGAAATATTTTCCCGCAGCCTCTAAATTCACCAGGCCAAAAGCTACTAAAAAAAAGTAAGAAAGACGATTTGGCAATTTTATGGTCTAGTCAGAACTGGTGTTAGGTTCTATACTAAATCGCGTTCTAAAGTGTAATTTTGCATCTCGCGCAAAGACGCAAAGACGCAAAGGTAATTTAAAATGATTTTACGTCTATGAACAAAGGTTATTATTAGCGATTGCCTTGAAGGTCAAGTTGCATTATTCAGAGCATTTTTTGCTTTCTGCTCTTCAGAAACTAAAAAATCAACAAAATTGACTAAAAGTCTTGCTATCATTAGTTTCTAGCCTTTATTTTCGGGGTATTTTTTCGTTCTGCCCTCTCTCTGCCCTCTGCCTTCACCACGTCAGGGGCTTTAGAGGCAATTTCTTTTAAGGTCGCAAGGAGCTGATCAATTTCTGCGATCGCATTGTAATGGACTAAGCCAATACGCAGCAAACCGCCACTGGATTCTAGGCCCAAACGTTCAGTAAGTCCGATCGCATAAAAATTGCCATGCCACGTAAAAATACCGCGATCGCCAAGCTCCTTGGCAATCTCATAGGGAGTTTTGCCTCTGATCCTGATTCCTACAGTAGGAGTTCGCCATCGCAAGCGATTCTGCTCGCTGATACCGTAAAAAGTTATCCCCCGAATTGCTAACAAGCCCCTAATCAAATGTTGGCAAAGTTTTTGTTCATAGCTTTGAATTCCCTCCATAGCAGATACGATGACCTGCCGAGAATCAGCAGCAGGGGAGATTTGCTGACCTAAATCGCTCAAATATTGGATAGTGGCCACTAAGCCTGCAAGTCCTTCAAAATTGGGAGTTCCTGTTTCCCAACAAGCAGGGCTTTCTTGCGGTGCTGGTCGAGCTTTGTCGGGAGGAATGCGATTGAGATGTTCCCTCTTGCCATAAAGAATCCCGACATGGGGGCCAAAAAACTTATAAGCAGAACAAACCAAAAAATCACAATCAAGATCTTGTACATCAATAAGGCCATGGGGCGCATAATGCACTGCATCAATAAAAACTAGAGCCTTGAGCTCATGAGCCATGGTGATAATTTTCTTGACATCATTAATTGTCCCCACAGCATTTGAGGCATAACCCACAGCCACCAATTTTGTCTGTTGATTTAGTTTGGCGGCGAAATCAGACAAATTTAAGGTACAGTCTTCAGGATTGAGATCAACAGTCCGAATAATTACTCCTTGTTCCCTTAATGCTAACCAAGGAGCCACATTAGCATCATGATCTAAGCGAGTAACAATAATTTCATCTCCTGGTTTGAGCTCACGAGCGATCGCCCTACTTAAAGTAAAAGTCAGACTGGTCATATTAGCGCCAAAAACAACCTCATCGCGATCGCAACCCAAAAAATTCGCGATCGCAATTCGCGCAGCATTCATGAGTTCATCAGTTCTAATACTAGTAATAAAAGCCCCATGAGCATTAGCATTAGAGCTCAAAAGGTATTCTTGCATTGCCTTCATCACCGAAGCTGGTACTTGTGTTCCTCCTGGGCCATCAAAAAAAATTATCGGTTGGCCATGAACTTTATGAGTTAAGGCAGGAAATTGTGCTCGTACGCTTTCTACATCAAACAAAGCCATCATAAATACGCCTCTTTTAATTAATAGTTGATAGTCCAAATTACTTAGCCGCAGGCGGCAACAGACCAGGACAAGTAAGCACAAAGACATCTCTAACGCCTGTTCCTGTAGACTTGGTAGTGATAGGTGAAGTGTAGTGCCAAAACTGACTATCGGCGAAGACCAGAAATTCACCAGGATTCAGGATTTTTGTTAGGACAGGACTGCCGTTTTTTGACTGGGAAAGTTTCGTGACCCCTCCTGTAATATTTTCTCGATTGACACAAAAGATACCAACCAAATCTACGCCATCTTGATGAACTCCTTCCGGGGCTGGTTCGCCAATATTAGACTCAGAAGTTATCGTTCTGATTTGGTGAACTGCAATTTCATTAAACTGAGAACAAAGTTTACAAAACTCGTAAAACTCCAAAATAATTTTCTTAAAATCTTTTTGCTTGATGAGTTCGGCTTCGATTTCGGGATACTCTCTAACTACATCGCCGAGAATGGGATTATAGTCACTGCTTTGAAACAGATAATTATGAGGTAACTTGACTATTTTGTTATCAAACTCGCGCGTTCCTTTGCCGAGGGAACCTCGGCAGGGTCGCTCGTCTATTTTGAATCTGGATAAACGTCTAAAACGATAATTATCCTCCAAATATTGATCACCAATTAAATTATCAAAGAAATGAGTAATTTGCTCTAAATCAACAGCATTAATAATCTCTAAAGCATAATCAGTAATACAACTAAAACTTTGTTTTTGAAATGTATTTTGCATGACAAACACCTTCTCCATCAACGTAAAATGGGAAAGTTAATCTCAGTCTATTTTCAAAATTGCTTCGTTATCAGTTATAAGCTTTTTTTCTTAGATAGATATTAGTAACAACCTTCACCATTTAAATTTTGTTTCCTCATTTGGACAACTAAGAAACGATTAAGCACTGGTTCTCAATTGAATTAACACCGGAAAATTATTACTATTACTTGTATAGATGCAGCAATAAAAGACTTCTTGCGACAATAACATCTACTGCTATTAATGCCTATACTCGACCCTATCTACTTGTTAAGACTACCTATATATGCTCAGTGTATCTTAGTTTTGAGAATCACTATAATTCTCTTTCATTATAACTTATGGAAATTAATCAAAAAACAAAACTTTAAATTATCGCATTGTTGTATAGCACTTCTTTAATTGGTGAGATATATAAAGCTCTGCTTTAGGGAATAGGGAATAGGGAATAGGGAACAGTAAACTGTATCTTATTAATTTGAGAGACGCTATTATTGAATGTCGCCGTGATTCTAAAATAAGCAATAATATTATTGAAAAATTAGAGATTCATGCTCTACCATTGAACCTTAGCAAACCCAATGCGATATGACAGAACAACCCCATAAAACTCCCAAATTACCAACATCAGCGATTCAAACTGATTCAGGAATTCGCGCCGAAACAGAACATTGGTTTGAATACCCAGTGATTGCTCAACCTCATCATACTGACTATGGAGGGGTCGTTTGGCATGGAACCTATCTAACTTGGATGGAATCGGCTAGAGTGGAATGCTTGCGTTCTATTGGCGTGGATTTTGCCGAATTGGTTGCTTTAGGTTGCGATCTCCCTGTAGTTGAACTATCTCTGAAATATCATCTTCCTATTCAGTTGGGCATGAGGGCAATTGTAAAAACTCGTTTGAATCAAACCCAAGGAGTCCGCATGCATTGGGATTATAAAATTCAATCTCCCGATACTCAAAAATTATTTGTCTCAGGAAGAGTGACTTTGGTGGGAGTTGATCGCGAAAAGGGCAAAATTGTTCGCCAATTACCAGCTCATCTGCAAAATGCCTTGGGTAAATTAAAGCAGGGCTAAGAATGTTGTTATATTACAGTTTTTTAGCTTCAAGAGCTGTAGCGGCTCCTGGATCTGTGAGATAGACTTTTGCAGTGAACGATTAATTTTCAATTAAACCCGTGCTGCAATATTTAAAATATTTAATTCCTTTTATAAATCCTCAAGTTCGGAACTGGACATGGGAAGCTCGTTTACTGAATTGGTTAACTTGTATTTGGTTGCTGGTTGGTTTGATTACTCTAATATCAGCTTCTTATCCAGAAGGGGTTATTGAACATCAAGATGGATTTTATATTCTAAAACGCCAATTAATTGGAATTATTGTGGGGATTATTGCGTTTAACATCGTAACGAATAAACCCTTGAAAGAAACATTGAAAATATCTCCTATAATGGTTCTTTTTTTACTGTTGCTAATTTTTCTGACCACTGTTCCTGGAATTGGAAAAACAGTATATGGCGCGAGGCGATGGATTGCTTTAGGCCCTTTTTCTCTGCAACCTTCAGAGTTGATTAAACCTTTTTTAGTGCTGCAAGCTGCCTATTTATTTGCTCGCTGGAAAAATCTAACCTGGAATATTCGCGGAACTTGGTTAGCAATTTTTAGTCTTACCCTGGCAGGAATTTTAATCCAACCCAATTTAAGTACCACAGCTTTATGCGGCATGAGTTTATGGTTGATTGCAGTGGCGGCAGAGCTACCTTGGCCTCAATTATTGTCTGTGAGTTTAGGGGGATTAAGTGTTGCCGGATTGAGTTTATGGCACAATCCCTATCAATGGGATCGCATTGTTTTTTTTCTAGAACCTTGGGATGATCCCCAAGGAAAGGGTTATCAATTAATTCAAAGTTTAATTGCGATCGCGTCTGGTGGTTGGTCTGGTTCTGGTTTAGGTTTATCACAACAAAAACTGTCCTATTTACCAATTCGCTCTACGGATTTTATTTTCTCAGTTTATAGTGAGGAATTCGGGTTTATTGGTTGTCTATTCCTGCTGCTTTTTATTATTCTTTACGGAACAATTGCGCTGCGAGTTGCTTTCAAATCCAAGAGTAAAATCCAAAGATTAGTTGCGATCGGGGTTATGGTGTTTCTTGTCGGACAGTCTTTAATTAACATTGCGGTTGCCACCGGCTCTTTACCTACTACTGGCCTGCCTTTTCCTTTCTTTAGCTATGGAATTAATTCTATTGTGGCTAGCTTATTACTTGCTGGTTTACTGATTCGGGTTGCAAGAGAAGGCTCTAAGGGTAAAGTTCTTAAATTGAAAATTGAACAGAGAACTTGATGAGATTCAAAAAAATATAGCGATCGCAACTTCTTCAATTTTACGAAAAACTGCGATCGTTTTGTGCCATCTTTAGCAGATTATGCTTATATCTCTAGTTGATAACCAGTATATCTACTCGTAAATTTTGTCCCCAACCAGAACTTCCAGTGCCGTCATCGATTCTTCGGACACGGAATCGGATGAAAGTTGTTGCCGTTTCAATAACTTGAATCGCAAATTGATCTGTGTATCCGCGATCAAAGTTAGTGCTCTGTCGTGCTTGACAGATAACTACTGATGGAATTTCCACAATATTGAATCCTGAAACTTTGACTGTGACATCTCCAGGTTGAGATCCGATCAGTGCATGTCCGCTGTCTGATACGGTGGATAGAGGTTGAATATCAGATTCTGAATTACGCTGTATTGGCACCTCGATTTCAGGAATAGCAGCAGCACGATCGGGAAGTTTAATTTTTGCGTTCATAGATCTCCTTAATGAATTGATGGATTGCAAAATACCTAACTATATAGATTCCGATCTGCAAAAAAATGCCCTAGAAATTCTAGAGCACTCGATATATCAATACTTCAGAATAGTGACCAAATCAAACAATCATATTTGATTGACAATTGCGATCGCGATCGCTGATAACTTGTCCTTTTGCGATCATCATATCTTGAGCAATTTTGAGATCCTTATGAGCTGAGATTCTGACAGTAATTTCGATGCGATTTGAATAGGCTGTTCCACGAGACCCTATGAGCACATTAGCAAGGGTTTGCACTTCTTGAACTAAGGCAATTTTCTAGGGTGATAAAAGTGTGATAGTGAAGCTTAATCCACAGGTTATGACCATAATAACTACAGCGATTATTTAAGCTCTTTGAATTTAATGAAAACTAACACAGATGCACAGATAATTGTAACCCAACCTATACCTTTAGCATGGTTAAGAATAAAACCTATTATATTCTGAATAAAAATACCAACTACAGCAATAACTACAACACTCAGAACTATTTGAAAGAAAAGTTCAATATTTTTATTTTCCATCTTTTTTGATTAGTTGCTAAGTACAACAATAATACAGCTTTAGTTAAGCTTTACAATGTTTTTCATCAGAAATTATTTAACAGAGACATGGTTCAATTCAAATCGGAAAACTGGGAGCCAAAAATCGCTAAGCCGAGAACTACAGGGTTATCTGTGCCAATTCTAAAGGTAAGATAAGTTGCGGATACTGCGATCGCTGCATGAATAATCGAGAACATAAGCAGTAACAGGTGGAGTTATTCCCAGTTTGGAATAGAGAGATGCGATTGCCAGTTATTTTTTAATTTGTTGTTGGATTTCCTCCAGTTGTTCTAGTATTTTACTATTCTGAGACTCCAGCTCTTCAACTTTAGTATCCAAATCTTCAAAAGGAGATACAGCATTATTAATTACCCAACTTGCACTTGCACCTGCACCAAATACAGCAAGAACTATAGTTACGCAAATACCTCCCCAAAATTCCTTACTAGTTGTTTTGCCAGCCAGAGTATTTTCTACATCGTTTAATTTACCTGAAAACTGCGTATTAAGGTTATCAATACTGTTTGCTAATGTGGAAATTTTGCCATTTAAGCCTTGTTCTCCATCATCACCGCCTATTCTTTTTTCTATTTTCTCTAAGATTTCCTTCGATGCAAGTTGATTAATAAGTGATAAACTTTGCTGAGCTGTTGCAGCACTAATACTATTATCAACGTGTTCCTTATCAGCTAGAATTCCTACTCGTTCTTCAAGAAACTCAGTCTTAGCCGCAAATCGATCAAGTCTTAAATTTAGTTCCCTAGTTTTTTCAGTAAAATTTTCTATTTTTTCTCCAAGATCTTTATTCTTAACAGATACCTCTAATATTTTATTTTCAACAGTAGAGATAATTTCTTGGTTTTTACTTTGAATTTCTGAAAAATAATTTTCATTTCTTTGCTTTAATTTCTCAAACAAAGAAACAATATTTTCATTAACCGCACTATTTTGTTTAATTATTTCTTCCCTAAGCTCTGCTGAAAATTTTGTAGATTTATTCGCAAAACTCTCGGCTGCCTCAGCAAATTTAGCTACATTTTGTTTTATTATCTCTTGATTATTATTAATTGTTGTCATAGCACAAAAAGCCCCAAAATAAGATAAAAATAACTTCTTATGTTCTAAAAAAAATTTATTAAAATTGTCTCGCAAGAGACTAAAGCATCTTAATACTATAACTTAATTTATGTCTTATTCTCCATACTTAACAAAACATCAAAATTAACTAATATTTAATTTTCCAGAAATTATATGCCCCAGCCTCATAAGTCGAGATCGCCTTATTATGTTCATTCAACATCTCACACTGCCCCCTCCCTTCAAGGGCGAATGTATTAAACTGACACAGTGGGTCATTCCTATCCAGAACAAATGTTAGATCAAGAGAGAAATCCAGTTTTTGCCAAATATAAAAATGCTTTAGTAGCGATTGGGGTAGATCTATCGGATGAGTTGGTCATTGATTATATAAGAAATTGTAATTATGAACTTGAAGTGAGATTTCAAGCTATTATCTCATATTGGTATTGGTTACAAAATCAACAGCGAGAACTTGTGGCTCCAAATCAGGTATTAATGCAAGCTTTCTATGAACAATGGCAACCTTTTGAATGGCGCGAAGAGTTTCTGCATAATGATGAATTTAAGAGCACAGCTGAAAAATGGTGGGAGCAAGCCCGTAGCATAGATATTCTGAAAAATTTGATTGTTGATGTGAAAGATAATTTTTGGTTTGGGGGGAAAGTTATCTTTCAAAATCCCCAAGGAGAACTTTGGAGTATGGATTTAGAAATAGCGATGGAGATGAGCTGGGAAGAACTTATTGCCTATTATCAGAGAGTTACGGGAATCGTGATCGAATCTCACCCAGGATATTTCTTGCTGCATAATCGCTCAGTTAGTTAAGGCTAAAAACTATGGTCAAGAAGTTTGAAGACAGCCCTAGTCCTAAAAGATTAGCTGATGTATCAGGACAGAAAGTCCCGAAAAGTGATATGTGTCCCATTAAAGCTAAACAAGGAAAGAAGGAGAAAGCGAAATTAAGCCATCTGCCCTCTGCCTTCTGCCATCTGCCCTCAAGGGCGAAGCCCGTCAAACCTTTGACGGTATTGATGGGGGTTTATAACGGAGAAACTTATTTGTCAGAAGCGATCGCAAGTATCTTAAACCAGACATTTTCTGATTTTGATTTTTTAATTATTAATGATGCTTCTACTGATGCAACTGGAACTATTTTAGAAAAGTTTGCCCAGCAGGACTCGCGCATTAAAATCATTACTAACGACCAAAATTATGGACTAGCTTATAGTCTGGCTCGGGGAGTAGAGGTAGCTCAAACATCTTGGATTGCCAGAATGGATGCTGATGATATCGCAATTCGCGATCGCCTAGCCAAACAGATGAAATATCTTGCAGAAAATCCTGAAATAGATATCTTAGGTGGCTATGCATTAAATATTAATGAGCAGGGGGAAATCTTGGGAACCCGAAAAGTGCCGATTTCCAATCAAAAGATTACTCAGTTTATTTGGACGAATCCCCTGATTCACCCGACAGTATTATTTCGGCGCTCAGCAATTTTAAACATAGGTTCCTATTCCGATAAAGTTCGCAAAAGAATTCCTGAAGACTATCATCTTTGGTTTCGTGCTTGTGCTGCGGGTTTACAGTTTGCCAATTTACCTGAACCTTTGATTTATTATCGGTTTTCTGAGGAAAATTTTGTGAGGAACAATCTCCAATTTTTATTAGCTCATGTATTAATTGGTTGGCAAGGTTGTTGGTTGGTTAAAGCATCCCCTTGGGCTTATTTAGGTGTCACAAAACCATTAGTTCTGGGAATATTGCCACCCAGTATCAGGTATCTTGTTTATAATTGGCTCAAACAATTTGATCCGAGAAGTAAATAACTCGGCTATGTGAAGGAAAAATAGTGATATCCAGGACAATTAATAACTTAGCAACATCTAAATTAGATCTTAAAGTACGATGCTCACTTTCTGGTCAAACTAAAATTTTTCATCAATATACAACTCATCCTTTACGAGTTTCCAATCCATTTCGTCTTGATAAAAATAATTCCCATCGTCTTTATCTCTACCTGAGAAATAATTCTCCAGGATTATTAGCCGAGGATGAGCTAAATTTGGCTGTTCAGCTAGAACAGGGTAGTCAACTGTATCTAACAGAACAAGCGGCGACAAAAGTACATCCCGTTTTAGAGCAAAATGCTGCGGCCCAGGTCAATTATCAAATAACAATTGCCGAAAATGCCAGTTTAGAATTTGTCCCCGAACCTCTAATCCTTTATGCTGATGCCGCCTTGAAACAAACAACAAACATTACAATATATCCCAACTCTAATCTTTTCTGGAGTGAGATTGTGATTCCTGGCAGACTTGCTAGAGGAGAATCTTATAAGTTTAATTATTATGATAGTTGTTTAAATGTCACATCTTCAGAAGGCCAATTATTATTCAAAGATCGTAGCTATCTAGAAGGAAAAAATAATCAATTTAAAAATAGTTCCTTATTTGCCGCTCACTCGATCATGGGAACAGCGATCGCAGTATATCCAGAAATTGGCTGTCATAAACTACAAAAGGCCATAGACAATATAGTCATTGCTGACAAAAACGAAGCGATAGTCGCAACCTCAACATTACCCTATGAGCAAGGCATTATCATCCGAGCACTATCAAATAAGAGTGAACAGATCAAAAATTACTTTCGGTCTGCTTTAAATTCAATCCGTTCACTGCAAGACGATTCAGCCTTGCCTTATATTGCTAAATAAATAACAGAAAATATGAGATTTATTTAGTTAAAGTCTTGAACCAATTTAGAGAAACTATTTTAGGCAGAGAGATACAAAATGCAGTATTAAACAAAATCATTGCCCATAGATTAAACTCACTTAATTCCATAGCCTTTCTCCAATTTTATTGTTAATTTAAATCTGGTATTGATTTTTTTCTTTGTATATTTATTTAATCATACGTTCTAATAAATATAAGAAGCATTACTATTACCTATAAGTTAGATAACTTATAATTATATCTATTTACTTAAACTTTGATATCAATAGCTTTAAGTACAGAGAAATCGGGAATCGGGAATTAGGGAATCGGGAATCGGGAATAGTAAAGAAAAAACCTGAGACAAAAAGCGATTGCCCGGAACTCATTACTTATTACTCATTACTCCCATTGCCATTACTATCGGCATGACTAAACTTCCATAAACAACTCGAAACCAAATTAGTAATAATATGAGCTGATATAGGGATTAATAAATTTCCTGTAATCAAAGCAACATAACCGAGGGCAAAACCAACTACCGTTGCCCAAACAACATAGGGCCATTGTCCGGCACCACTGAGATGCAGGATGCCAAATAAAAGACTAGAAATAATTACAGCAGTCAGATTTAGTCCTAGTGCAGGTAGCATAACCCCCCGAAATAATAATTCTTCGCTGAGCCCAGGCAATAAACCTAACCAGATCAAATCTGGCCAAAGCAATGGTCTAATGACCATATTGAGGTAAATATTGGCACTTTCGCGATAGGCTGGCCATAAACGATAAATGATACTGCTAGCAACTGTAATGCCTGCTGCTAAACCAAGTCCCCAGACTAAAGCATTAGTATCAAAAACTAAAGGTAGTAATTCTACTGAACCAATTTTCTGCCATATTTTGGATACCCCCAACAGCAAGATCGCAGTGACCCCCATTACGACTAAAATCTGAGTGCGATTTAGGGGTTCGATTTCAAAATTGTTAGAATTTCCCACTGATTTTATGATAAACGACGCAGAGATTGGATTTTAGGACGTAGAGCATTAATGCTAATACCAGCACGGCAAGCAGCTAATACGCCCAAAGCTTCTAGATAAGAGTGTACTCTAATAGTCTTCATCCCTAAAGGCTCTGGTGGCACTTTTATTTTGGTTGAATTTTCTGCCACAGTAATAATAGTTGTGGGTGAATCACTGAAACTCATGACAGCACTGCCACCACAAGCATTGGCAGGAATAACCACAGCATCTATGTGATCTGCCCAAATTAAATTAGAGCTATTATTACGATTCGTAACAAATTGGGGAGCGCGAGATAATCCCACTAGGACACAGGGCAGAAAAGTATAGCCTAATTCCTCAGCCGCAGCTCGGGGAGCAACATTAGGATCGACAGGAATAGGGGATAAAGCAGGTGCATGGGCGGCAGGAATCTTAAATTGACGCACAATGAGATGAGAAATAACAGCTTCTGCCCCAGCAAGGTGATCAACACCGGTTCCTTGACGATAATTATCTAATTGAACAGCATCCATATCATCAGGAAAACGAGCCACGATCGCGATCGCCTCAGCCCCTGCTTGAGTAATTAGTTTTTCTGCCCCTCGCAACAAAGATGCTGCATTGCCAATCGTCCCCCAACTAGCACCTGATGAAGAGGTTCGGAGCTCGACATCCAATGGCGCATCGGTAATGACATAATCGGTAAGTTCTAAACCCAAAGTTGCTCTAGTAGCATCGGCCACTTGTAGATGACGCAGTCGTAATTCCGGCTCGATCGCCGAATCTAATAATAAACCAACTTTATTCTGCCTGACCGGTTGCAAGCCCCATTGACCAGCAGCAAATTTATCTAATCCATAGCCTTCGACATAATAAATATTATCCCTTGGCCAGTATAATTGTGCTCCATTAAGCACATTGGGATGGGTAATCAGGCGATCGCAAACTTGCGCCATGGCCCGAGCGACAGGCAAAGCATCACCCGCATAGCCACCAATGGCCGCACCAATACCCGTGGGAACAATCAGAACTGTTGTGAAAGGTTTATTCATAAGTTGGAATTTATAGTGACCTAAGTTTTAGTTTCGAGCCTTCTACTAACCAGGGACATGGCATAACAAATAAGCCAAAAAATTAGGGCAATAAAGACATAAACTTCTTGATAATCCCCCAGAAATTTGGGATTACCTTTGACGATCTTTTCTGAAATACCCAGCAAATCAACCAAACCTACAATAGCCAAGAGGGAAGTGTCCTTAAATAAACTAATAAACTGGCCTACAATGCTGGGAATTACGGCTCTAATCGCTTGTGGAAGAACGATAAAACCAATAGTATAAAAAGAGTTCAGACCTAAAGCTTTAGCTGCTTCTACCTGCCCTTGGGGAACAGCTTGTAAACCACCACGAACATTTTCTGCTAGATAAGCTGAACTAAAAATAGTGAACCCCGCAATAACCCTGATAACCCGATCTGGTCTCATATTTACAGGTAAAATAAGCGGTAGCATTACCTGGGCCATAAAAAGAATACCGATTAAAGGTAAAGCTCGAATTATTTCAATATAAGCAATAGATAACCAACGAATTACCGGCAATTTACTTTGTCTGCCCAAAGCGAGTATTACTCCCAAAGGAAAGCAGAGACTAATACTAACTACCGCGATTAAAATATTTAAGATTAAGCCACTAAGATCGTCTAGCTTGACATATTTTGTTCCGAGTAAGATCCAGAGGTTAATAAAAAATATAGCTATCCATAATAAAGGTAGCCAACTAATAAGTTGAGGAATTTTATTACTTAGTTTTTTACCAGCGATCGCATTGGCAATCATTAACAATAAAAAACCCCAGAGAATAACACTAGCGGTAATGTTACTAGGAATAGATACTAGAGTAAAAACGATAGCCATCAGACCAACAAAAACTAGATTTTTGCGGCTGAATAAATTTGCCGTAGCAGGAGATAATAAACCCCAAGATAAGCCTCCCATGGACATGATGATGCCCAAAGTTAGCCAGGGTCGCCACAATAGGGCAAGTTGCCTTCTGCCATAATCTCCAACAAAAAATAACCGAAAGTTGGCCTCGACTACTCCCCATTCAGCTTCGGTGATTGCCCAATGAGCAAAACCGGTGCCTATCCAATAAAGCAAACTCAAGCTGATAATTGTCAGGATGGCATTGTACCAACTACTAAAAAGATTTTTCCGCAACCAAGCGATCGCGTCTAATTTGTTAATCATTGGTACTTTCTTCTATCCTCAAACCCAACTTTCTCAACCTAGCACCCACTAGACGAATCATCCTAACATCATTAAAATATCAAAACGTCAAAAATTGCGATCGCACAAACCGCGACCAGATTTAGATCAAAGTATTTCAATCTAAACTACTTACAACATGAGTAGCCATTTGAATAGATTTAAGCATTTCACCGGCAGAGGCAAATCTTCTTTGAGGCAACTTCTGCGAAGCCTTAGAAATGATTGAGCGCAGGACAAAAGGAACGGTAGCAGGGACAGTAATTGTTTGGTTTAAGTGAGCGTTTCTCAGATCACGAAATAAGCCAGAAAAAGGTCGTTCTCCCATCACAAGTTCGAACAAAATTACACCAATAGCATAAAGATCGGAAGCAAAAGAATAACGACCATAAAATCTTTCCGGAGCCATATAAGCAGGAGAACCAGTATCTCCCATACTTACTTCCAGAGAATTTGCTTCTTCACTTAGACGGGCAATGCCAAAATCAGATATGCGAGCAGTCCAACTCTTTGCCTGCGGTTCCAATAAAATATTTTCTGGTTTGAGATCACAATGCACAATTCCGCGATCATGGGCATATTCTAAACCCGCTAAAATATCGGCGATTAACTTAAGACTTTCAAGCAAATCTAGTTGCTGCTCCGATTCCATTAACTCCCGTAAAGTACCTCCCTGACAGTAATCCATCACCAGATATCGTCCTGTTGGGCCATATTCCAAACCTCGACAGCTAACGATATTGGGATGTTGCAAGGTCACCAAAAAGCCGAGTTCGCGCAAAAATGCTTTAGTAGGAAATCTTTTTCGATCAAGTTTCTTTAGAGCTACTAACTCTTCAGTTGGGCGATGAACTGCGCAGAAAACTTTACCAAATTGACCCTGCCCAAGCAAGTGAAGAATTTGGTATTGAGAATGGGATATTTCCTCTGAGAACATTAGGTTAAATTTAGTTAGATAGCAAAAATCCCCGCATCTTTGGCAATAGCAATAATTGTTAGATAAAGGGGATTAGCAATAAATAATAAATAAGAAAACTTGAAAAAAGATTAGGAAAATAAGCTATTTGCGAATACCTTCTCAGAATCTGGCTCGCCAGAAGTATAATTTAATTCGTGAAGAGCTTGACTCATATTTCTTGTTACTTGGTAGTTATTGAGATCTCCTTGTTCAAAATAGAATTTTGCTGCTTTACGTAAATCTTCCACTGCTGCCTTTCTATTCCCCAATTCAGAATTTACTAAACCTCGATTATGATGGGCCAATGCAGAGGAAGGGTCTAACTCGATTACTTTTGTATAATCTTCAATAGCTCTTTCCTTCTGATCCATTTTTTGGTAGTTGACCCCTCTTTGACAATATAATTCCGCGGAGTTGGGAGAAGATTGGATACCCCGCGAAGCACTTTCAATTTGACTCAAATATTCTAGCCTAGTTGCTAACTTGTCTTCTTGGTGTTGAAGTTCTTGAGTCTGCTCATTAAAACTCGTGTTTAGTTTATTTATCTGTTGTAACAGGTCAGTTTGTTGTTTCGCCAGCTGATTATTGCTAGATTTTTTCAGTTTTGCCAATTGTTGCAAAAGATTGGTATTTTCGTCTTGATTTTGTTGAGCCAATTCAGAGATCGCCTTTTGTGTTTCTGCTTTTGTCAGACTTAAAAGCCGTTTACGATTTGTTAAATTAAGTGCAACACAAACAGATAAGGGAATTGAAGCCAAGAAAATCTCTTTAATAAAGATAGAAGCAACCGAGCCGCCAATAGAACCAATTACAGAAGCCGTTTCAGCGATATCCAACCAATGGCTATTTTGAAAATTTAATTTGTTTTTTTCTTGTTTTTCCATGATCCTTAAAAATAATTTTTAATCAAATAAATTAATTTTTTTAGTACCTCAATCATCTGAAGATTATCTCCAAAATCATGATAAATATTCCTCTTCTTGATGGGTGAGGATAGTACAATTTGATGTCGGAAAAGCGGCACAGATAAGAACATAGCCTGCCTCAATTTCATCTGGCTTTAAAAAGCTTAACGCCTTAGCCGTCTGATCGACTTGACCCTCTATAACCTTTCCCAAACAATCAAAACAACAAGCATTACAACAAGAGTGGGGAAGACTAATATTTTGTGCTTCGGCAACATCAAGAATATATTCTTCCTCTGTAACTTGGATAGTTTCCTTCAGACCTTTAGCTTCGTTTACTAAAGTAACAGCAAAGGATTTATTAGTATTATTCATAAGTCAATACTGTATTAAGTGGAATCACTGGCTAAGAATGCTTTTGTCAAGTTGTATAATCGGCATCATTAATTCTGCTTCGTCTGGAGTTAGAAACTGCTTAATAATTCCTGGTAGTACTTCATAGGTTGCCCGGGAAATATGCACCATCTTATTAGCATTTACAATAGTCCGATGCCAGAGCAATAGGTTTTCTCTTAGGTAGTCTAAGTCGTTAATGAGCATTGCAGCAGCGGAGCAACGCAAAACAATACTGATGTCTCTACGCCAAATTTCACTATGGTCTTTAGAGCCTGAATTAAATAAGTTAGGATTTTTAGCATCAAGTTGAGCTTTTGTCTGATCCAAAATTTTGTCTTCAGAATCACAAATTTTTTTGTAGGCACTAATCCGTTGGTCTACAGACCCAAGATAGATTTTAAGAAATTGTAATTCTTGCTCAGAAGCATAGCGACTATCAGCTTCTACATTTAAACGATCTAGTTGTTTTAACATTAGTAAGATTCCCCTCTTGTGATTGGTAAATGGATTTATGCCTCTTGAGTATTTGCAAGATATTCGCTAACTTCTACTTGCGTATCATTGAGTTGCTTAATCATCGAACGTGTAATTAACTTGCCTTGCTCAACCAAAACTTTCCCATCGAGAGGATGGAGAATATCTTGCTCTGCTCGACGACCAATCAAAGCTTCAATGTCTTCAATATCACTGAAATACATCCCAGAGGGCAGCTCTACCACGACGCCTTCTCCTATTACCCTAGCTTGACAAGCAAGGCGGGAAAGCATATTACAGCTAGTAATGGTTTCTAGGGTACGCTGCTCCCGACGATTAAGAGGAGAAAGACTCTCCATTCCCTCTTTAATGTAAACATGACAAGTGGAGCACATGCCTCGACCACCGCACTCTTTCAACACATTTATTTCACTGCCCAAGAGCCCAGATAACAGATTATCGTTTGTCTTAATGGACGTCTCTTTATTAATAGGGTCGAGCTTAACTGTTTTGGCCAAGGTTACTACTCCTTCTTACATTGATTTCAGACTGTACTTATTTATCTTGACTACCCAGCACGGCTATTATTCCTGGGCAACTGCAAGACGATTCATAATTTGGCTATGGTCTTGATCTGCTTTTAGCCAATCTTCTACAGGCTTAAGTCTGTCAATCAAACCCACAACAAAATGGTTACACTCTGCCCCCATAGATTCACAGGAAGTTTGAACACAATGGAGATTCCGCCCGGTTATTTGACTGAAAAATACACTAAAAATACCAGCTTCGAGAAAGCATTTGGGCGTATCTCCGGAAGTTGCTGTCTCCGCAAAAGCAGAATTCCAAACTTTAACAACTAAAAATCCTTGCTGGTAATAATCCATATCTAGATCCATAGTTCCCCAACCATGGCTTTTCCAACATTGCTTCAAACATTGTAGTAACTCAACCATTTCCATTTGAGCTATTGGTTTACCATAATAATTACTCAATTCCTCGCTAAACCGCCGATAGAAGTTTTTCCCCCACCAACGACCACAATTGAAAAGTACCAATCCAGCAGCAGGGCCAACTTCGTTCTCTAAACTCGTATGAATTGCTTTTAGCAAAACTTCGGGCAAAGCTAACAGTCGGGATCCCTGACGATTTTCAATTAAGCCAAATTCATAATCTCCTTGTACATAAGCATCGGTCGCAAAGTAATTTCCGCCTAAAGAGCTATCCTTAATTAATTCAGCAACTTCAATCATTTCTATCCTCCTACTGTCATGGGAATTTGTTCCGAAATAAGATCTTGTTCACCCAAAAGGGTTGTTTGAGCTTGCTCTAAAAAAGGGTGAATTAAGAGCAATTGCTTTCGAGACAAGACCTTTTCCAAACGCGAGAGTAATAAATCATAGATAGTATTTTCTAGTGATTGCATTTGATGGGCTTGTACCATCTCCGTTAGCCAGTCGAGAATTTGGCGATCAAGATATTCTGGATTATTTAGTAACATTGCCATCGAACTATATCGCATGATAGCTAGCCAATGTTTTAAGGCTTTCTCTAAAAGCTTCGGATTTTCTTCTGGATAGGCTCTTACAAGTTCTTCAGCAATCGGCTGAAAGATAACAATCTCCTGGTCGCGTAAAAATTCATAGGTTGCTAATCGCTCAGCTAAGGAGGAAACCGCATTGCGAAAATCTAGTATTTCCGGTTTCTGTAGATAATGTTCTTCTGCTTTATACAGAATGGCTTGAATATCAGATTGCATAGTATTACCCTAAAATAGTTCAGATAAGTCGTCTAATGTCATTCCATCGTCGCCTAATGAATCCGGCTCGGGGATGGATTTCAATTCTGGTAGTGCAGCAATTTCGGAATTACCTTCCCAGACAAAGCATTGAAAAAAGTCACTAACAGATAATTTCACAGAGAATTTTAAAAAAGGACGTCGAACTTCTGTTAGGAGTTTGCCTTGCCAGTTACTCTGACTAAAAAAATCTTCTATTTTTAGACATAGCCAGGAGATATCTTGAAAAATCTCATCAACATCTTTGGTTTGATGACCGCCTTCCCAATTACTTTGACTAAAAAATTTCTGTACTGAAGAACGTTGCCATGAGGATGAATCGCTCATTTAAGGTACTCTCCATTCTGTAGCTGTTTTTCAATATCCTTAGCTGTAGCACCTTCATTTTGCCAAAAGGTAGCTGCATCGATAGTATCTTTTTTTCCCAAAAGGAACTTACAATAAGTTTCGCCCATGGCGTAGCAATGAATTTCTATACAGTCTAATTCCTTCTGTATCAAGTTACTAAAGAAACCAGCAAACAGACCAGCATAGATATGACAAACTGGCTTTTCAACATCGCCTAAAGTCCGAGCTACAGCAGAATCAAAGATGTTGATAAACATGAACCCATTTTTTTGGTCACTGAGATCTACTTCCCAGTTGCCCCATCCTTGACTAGTAAAGGACCACCACCAAGCCTCTAGGATATGAGGAAGGGCGATATCATTGATACCGTATTCATATTCTTTTTCAAACCAATCACGAAAAAATTCTGCATCCTTTTTCCCCCACTCTGCACCAATGTTATACATCACAACAGAAGAAGCACTACCTACTTCTTGTTCTAAGCCTTCAATTAAGCCAATAATAAAATCCTCTGTTACCAGAATATTTCGGGATTCATTCCAATCAATAATTTTGCCCGTCTTATTTTGAAAACAGAAAAAATCTTCTAGGCGATAGTGATGATGTTTTTTTGGATATTTACTTTTTAGGAAATGCTCATTTTTCGTAATTACTTTTTTTTCTTTTTGAGCTATTGTCGATAAGGTCATTTTCTTATATTTAGTTAGATATAACTAAGTGATTTGTATCGTTATTTAGCCAGAGTCTATCGTTATTTAACCAGAGTCTTAGGTTATTAACTTAGAACAAAAAATTTGATAGTGCCTCTGTATTTACAAGCATTTTTCTATTGAAATACAGATTGATTTATCGTATTTTTACGCATGAATTTTATTTTTTAAACAATTAATTTCGCAAAATCTTTGACTATTTGCGAGCATAAGTCAATAAAAGATTGTATCCATTTGTAAAACCAAAGTAATTGTGTCTGACTAATAGAATCTTCCATAACTCCTTCAAAAGATATCTGATTAGATTTACTTATTTGAAACTGCTCTAACCAATCAAAATTCGGGCGAGAAGAATGTAAATATTTAGCAGTCATTATATTGCCTAAATAACGATTGCTATATTGGCAGATATGGTTAAACTGAGCTAATAATTGTTCGATAGTCTGGTCTTGTAGCATCCCCGCATTTACGGGATCAAAATTAGGAGGGAAAATTGTTTCATTATCATAAATAGCTCCCACTAGGTTGGCTTCACTTAGATTAACTCCGATTAAGTAAGTTCCAGTTAAGTTGGCATAACCAAGATTAACTTTGACTAATTTTGCGGCAGTTAGGCAAGCTTTATTGAGACAAGATCCGAATAAATTAGATTCTATTAGTTGGGCTGTAGCAAGGTTAGCTCTGCTTAAATCAGTGCCAGAAAGATTTGTTCTGCTGAGATTTGCCCCACTAAGTTCTGCTCTAATCAAAGAAGATGCTCTCAAATCAGCGTCACTCAAATCAACATTTTTGAAGTTGGTATAACTTAGGTCTGCCTCTCTCAAATCAACATTGCGCAAAGAGTTATCTCTAAGATCTGCTTTTTGAAGTCGTGCTTTAGGAAATTGTCTTTTTCCTGAGGAATATTGTTGACAGAATTCAAGAACAGAAATATTGTTATTCGGATGCACAGAGAGTTATTCCCTTTAAGGTAATTATGGCTTTTTTTGATCGTAACTTTTGCTTCTTGAATTTTCTTGGGTATTTTTACGAAATTTTGATTTAAACTAATATGTGGTTTTTAATACCATGATAATTACTATTACTTACAAATGCTTATTTTAATTATTGTTTATGAAATTTATAAGCTTAAATATTATGCTTAAAATCATAAATCATCTGTGAATTGATAACTAAATTAAAAGATAAAATTAATTTTAGATCGAGGAAACGCTCTCTTTTGGGAAGCTAGAGATTCTTTAAAGATGATTGGTTTACATACTAAATATTACGGAGCACCAGGCAATGGATGAAAGGTTAAGACTTCTCGAATCAGTTGTAGTTAATGCCAATGATGTAATTTTGATTTCTGAGGCAGAACCGATCAATGAGCCAGGGCCAAGAATTATCTATGTTAACGAAGCTTTTACCAGGATGACCGGCTATACTGCCGATGAAGTGCGAAATCAAACTCCACGCATTCTCCAGGGGAAAAAAACTCAACGTTCAGAACTCGATAAAATTCGCCATGCTTTAGAAAACTGGGAGTCGGTTCGAGTAGAGTTAATTAACTATCGTAAAGATGGTTCTGAATTTTGGGTTGAAATTAATCTTAATCCAGTAGCGGACGAACAAGGTTGCTATACTCACTGGATAGCGATACAACGAGAGGTGACTGAGCGTAAGCTAGCAGAAAAACAGTTCAGAACTCAAATACTGCGATCGCAATTATTTGCAGATATCTCTCTCAAAATTCGTCAGTCTTTGCAGTTAGAAGATATCCTAAAAACTACGGCTATTGAGTTGCAAAAGCTACTAGAAGCTGACCGAGTCGTCATCTTACGTTTCAAAGCACCAGGAAATTTATACGTAATTGAAGAAACTGTCAACCCAGAATTGGATTCTGTGATTGACCAAGCCTATTTAGATGAATGTTCAGATGAAGAGTACTTCATTAAGTATTTGCAGGAAAGGCTTTGTGGAATATTCAATCTTGACAAGCTTGACGGACGTCAATATTTACTTGAGTTTCTCCGTCAGGTTCAGGACCAATCTAATTTGGCGATTCCTTTGTTGTCACAGGAAAGATTATGGGGGGTGATTGTGATTCACCGATGTTTCCCTAGTCGAAATTGGTCTACCTGGGAAATCGACCTCTTAACACAAATCGCCGATCAGATTGCGATTGCTTTAAGCCAAAGTAATTTAGTCAAGGCTCTCGCCAACTTTGGACAAAACCTCAAACATCTGCATCGCATTAATACCACTGACTATCAGAATTTTGATGATTTATTTAGTGACTGTCTCACCACAGGATGTTCGATGTTTGCAATGTCAACTGGAGTTATTGGTCAGATTAAGGGTAAATCTTATATCGTCCAAGCTGTGCGATCGCAACTGGAATGTCTAGAAGTTGGCTTAGAATCTTGCCTCAAAGATACCTACTGTACAGCTGTTGTTCAAGAAAAAAGAACGATTACTTATCCTCGGGTGGGAGATATCGAATCAATGCAAAATAACCCTGTTTATCAAAATCTACAGTTAGAGTCCTATATTGGTACTCCTATCTATGTTAACGGCGAAATTTATGGCACTCTCAATTTTTCTTCAACCCAACCCAAAACTGACAATTTTGAGATTCAAGAAATAGAGGCGATTGAATTAATGGCTCAAAGCATTGGCAAGTTTATTACTGCTCATCAAAACGAGTTGCAGCGTCAAGAAGCGGAAATCTCTTTACAGAAGAGCCAGCTACGTTGGGCAACTCTTGCCGAAACGGCTCCTGTAGGCATATTTCTAACCGATATTGAGGGAAACTGCTACTACGTAAATCAATACTGGTGTAAAATTGCGGGCATAACAGCGGAAGAAGCCGCTGGACAGGGTTGGACCAAGACTTTACATCCTGAGGATCGTGATCGCCTTTTCACGGAATGGCAGCAAGCTGTTCAGCATAATCTGTCCTTTAGTTCTGAGTCTCGGTTTATAGATTCTAATGACAAGATTACTTGGTTTTATGTAAATGCGATCGCTGAAACAACGAGTGATGGCAGCATCATCGGATATATCGGAACCGTCACCGACATTACTGAAAGACTGAAAATAAAAGAAATAAAACAGGCTTTAGAGCAAGAAAAGAAAATGAGCGAACTCAAACTACGCTTCTTTTCTATGGCTTCCCATGAATTTCGGACTCCTCTGAGCATTATTACTTTAGCCACTCAAATTTTGGAAAACTCTGAACCTGAATGGCTTAACGCAAAAAAAATACGTAATATTAACCGAATTAAGGATTCTGCCCTCAAAATAACTCAGATGCTGACGGATGTGTTAATGCTTGCTAGAGCCGAAACCGAAAAACTAGAGCTCCAACAAAAAAAATTCAATTTAAAGCAATTTTGTCAGGATATTTTAGAAGCAATCAAAACCCAAATGTCAGAAGATTGTGCAATATCTTTTGTTTACGAGGGATATTGCAATGATGAGGTTTATCTAGATGAAAAACTCTTATATTCAATTTTAATGAATCTTCTTTCTAATGCTGTTAAATATTCACCTCAAGGACAAAAAGTAAACTTTGTGGTGAAATTACAAGCTGAATCAGTATTATTTACCATTCAAGATCAAGGAATTGGCATCCCTGAAGATAAACAAACACATTTGTTTGAAGCATTTTGTCGAGGCAATAATGTTGGCAGAATCGAGGGAACAGGATTAGGATTAGCCATAGTAAAAAGATATGTTGATTTACAAGGCGGAACAATCATCTGTGATAGTAAACCCCAAAAGGGAACAACCTTTGTTATTGCGATTCCATTTAATTTACAAGACTCAATAGTAGTGAATTGAAGATCTTAAAAATCCAATTTATAATTCACTTTCTTGTTTATAGTTGCTTTCCAAAATTTTTTTTATGAGACTTCTTTTAATTGAGGATGATATTTGTTTAGCTGAAGTACTAGTAGAATCCTTAAGTGATTATGGTTATATCGTTGATGTTGTCCATGATGGAGAAATGGGCTGGGAACAAGCTATTAGGGGGAATTATAGTACAATTTTGCTTGATGTTAATCTGCCGAAGCTAAATGGGATTAAATTATGTCAACGTTTACGCTCCCGTGGCTATACAGTCCCCATTTTGATGATCACAGCTCGGGATGCGAACATTGACAAAGTAATTGGTTTGGATGCTGGGGCTGATGACTATATGGTCAAGCCAGTCAATATAATAGTATTGATGGCGAGAATTCGGGCCTTAATGAGACGTGGGAAGGTTGCTGCTGAGACGAACCTTGTGTGGGGAGATTTGATTTTAAACCCTAGCAGTCACGAAGTCACATACAACGAGAAAAACTTAGACCTTACCCCGAAAGAGTTTGCTTTACTTGAACTATTTCTGCGCAGTGGCAAACGATTATTAAGTCGCCCAGCAATTATTAGTCATCTTTGGGCAACGGGTGATGTCCCAAGTGAAGAGGCAGTTAAGGCTCACATCAAATACCTGAGAAAAAAACTGAGAATAGTTGGAATGCCTGATGATTTTATTGAAACAATTCGCGGTTTAGGCTATCGTCTCAAATCCGACAATTAAAAATTTCCCGATTTCTTCCCGATTATCTACCTACTTTTTGCCCCCGATGTTTTTACGCTGGAAATATCAAATTGTAAATTCAAGGCCAAGTTATGAATATATTAGAGACCTCCCTTTTCTCTAGGATTAATATTCAACAAATAAACTCAAGACCCAGATCAAAAATCGAATATTTCCTGCAGAATGCAACTATTGCCAAAACTACAACTTCAACTATAGAACTAGAGCTTACTTCCCTAAATTTGCAGAAATTATGCTTAGACGTTATTAAAGAAATCGAGGAAAGATTTCAGAATGATATTACTATTAACTTTACTTTTAAAGGCAATAGCAACAATATTTTGCTAGATCAACGCCTGATATTACCGATTTTAATTAATCTACTAGACAATGCGGCAAAATATTCTCGAGGGACCGAAATTACAGTTGACTTGACAGTCATAGTTGAAGCTCAAGCAGTATATTTAATTGTTCAAGATTACGGAATAGGGATTCCCGCCGTGGACAAAGCTCATATCTTTGAGTGTTTTTATCGAAGTGCCAACACAGACCACATTGCAGGCTCAGGAGTTGGATTAACAGTTGTGAAAAGATGTTTGGACTTGTATGCAGGTAAAATCGTCGTCCAGAGTGATTTGGGAAAAGGCTCTCAATTCATCGTCTCTATCCCACTGGAAGAATTTGTCTGAGCTAAAAACTTCTCGATTTCTTCCCGATTATCTCCCTGATTTTTTCACCTAGTCCGTTTAGCTTAGAGATATCTAGGAAGACAGAAGATTGATTTAGTCGCAAATGAATTATCTTTAACTTTTGGTTCAGTTATGCTTAGACGGAAAATTGTCAACTCAACTACAAATACATTAACAGTAGATGAATTGCAACAGAGATACGCCTCAGGACAAAGAAATTTTGACAAGATTTCTCTGCGGGGAGTCAGCTTGAAAAACGCTGATTTAAGATATATTAGTCTTAAAGAAGCAGATTTAAGTAATTCGGACTTAAGTGATGCCACTCTTTATGGAGCTAATCTTAAGAAGGCTAACATCAACTTTATTAAATTAGATAGAGCTAAATTAGACGGTGCTTTTTTTCATGGATCAAACATTGCTTGTAGTTCTCTAATCGCTGCGAGTCTACGCGATGTCGATTTGCGAAAAGCCAGTCTAGATGCAGCTATTTTGAGAGGAGCCACCCTAGAAAGAGCAGATCTAAGCGATGCTTATCTCAGAGGAGCAGACCTGGAAGATGCAATTCTCGATGGCGCCTATTATAGTCGACAAACTCACTTTGCTTCTGATGATTTTGATCCTATTAGTTCTAATATGTGTATAGATGCCAAGATTGGTATCGAAGAATTGCTTGAAAAATTTAATTACCTAACTAATTATGGAAGTCGCTATTTTGGACCAATAATCACTGCGAAAAATTGGGAATCTTCGCGTCCAAAATCCGATTGGCTAAATAAACTAACAGTTCAGACCTCTGGTCAAATCATTTGTGCTGATATGTCAAACAAAACGATTAACAATTCGCAACGACATCTTGCTCAACAATGGATGATTGATTTTATTAACTTTTGTTCTAAGGTTATTCGCAATTTTCCCTATATTATCGAACCAGAAAAAATAATTTTCAAAATATAATCATAGAGATTATTTCTTGTTGAATAAATTTTGCAAAGTTAAAACTTTGTCTTTCATCCGTAATCAATTCACAGGAAAATCATGTTGTGAGTCTTAGCGAAAGTATGATAGATTGGTTTGTGCCGATCGCGGATGTGGTGGAATCGGTAGACACGCACGCTTGAGGGGCGTGTGGCTCACGCCATGCGAGTTCGAGTCTCGCCATCCGCATATTACTTGTTTGTAGCAGTAGAAGTTTGTTGTGCTTCTGGATTGGTCGCTGAGTTGTTCTCGTCAGGAATGCGCCAGATCTTAATCGTGTTGTCAGAACTGCCACTAACAATTATGCCTTCGCTCATGGCAACAGTATTAACTGAAGTTGGGTGAGCTTGAATAATGTTTTCTAATTTACCCGTGGTAAGGTTTCTGGTTTCGATCTCGCCGTCCCGACTACCACTGACTAAGATATTGCCACTGATTGCTAAAGCATTCACCGCGGCTTGATGATCTGTGAGGGTTTGTTTTAGCTCCCCTGTTGTGAGATCCCAAACTTTGATGGTTTTATCGTAACTAGCACTATAGATTTTATTTTCGTAAATGACGATACTGTTGATTGAAGCCTTATGGCCTTGCTCTTGATCTTTATCTAGCGGCAAACTATGTTTTAATTCCCCTGTGGCCAGGTCAATTATTTTAATTCTCTTATCCCCACCGCCACTCACAATTGTATTTCCCTGGATTGCGATCGCATTGACCCCATCATTATGAGCTTCCAGAAATTGTTCCAATTTCCCTGTGGGTAAATCCCAAATTTTGATGGCCTTATAGCTTCCGGTAACTAATTTACTACCATCTTCACTGATCGCAATACTACGGGTAATCGGATCGAGAAGGTTGCGGATGGTCTTTTCTAATTCCCAGGTTTGAAGATTCCAAATCCTGATAGTTCTATCCTTGCTGCCACTGACTAACACATTCCCGTTGACAGCTAGACTGTTGACATAATTTTTATGCCCTTCCAGACTATATTCTAGGGCTCCCGTTGCCAAATTTTTAACAGTAATCGTATTATCGCGATCGGCACTAAAAATATGATGGTCGCTAATGGCAACAGTGCGAATAGAATGGCTATTAGCACTCAAGGGATGTTCTTTTTTCCCTGTAATAGAATCTCTAATTGTTTCAAGTCTACCTGTTTTGAGGTTTCTAATTTTAATCGCTTCATCTTGACTGGCACTAACTAGGGTAGAGCCATCCTCACTAATCGCGATACTAGAAAACCAAAAGTAATGGTTACTCTTAAAACTGTGTTTGAGATTGCCAGTGAGAAAATTCCAAACCTTAATAGTTTCATTATTGTTGTCAGCACTGACCAAAGTATTTCCGGTAACGGCTAAGTCTCGGACTGAGCTACTATGACCTTTTAATGTTCTGATTAATTCTCCTGTCTCCAAATCCCAAACTTTAATCAAATTGTCACTACTACCACTGATAATAAATGTTTTGTCTTCTTTATTGCCATTACTAATCACGAGACGATCAACCGAAGCTTCATGACTCACTTTAAAAGGCTTAGTTTCTTTGCCAGTTCTTTTCCTGGCTTGTCTTCTAATTGCTTGGCGGGTTAATCGCCTCGAAAGCCTAGTATCAATGAGAATCCGAGGGTCTTTTTCGGTGCTACGATTCCACAGCTTGATTGTTTTATCTTCACTGCCACTAACAATGATTTGATTATTGGCAGTAATTGCAAGATCGTAAATTCGAGCCTTATGTACTTGTTTGGTTTCAATGGGTTGTTCCGCGCTCGGATCTTGGAGATCCCAAATCTTGACATTGCCATCTCCATCCCCACTGATTAAGAGGCTCTCATCCTTACTCAAGGCGATCGCATCAACCGGTGACTGATGATTCTTGGATTCTCGTTCTTCCTCTCCTGTTGAGAGATCCCAAAATCTGATCGTGCCATCTTGAGAACTACTAATAACAGTATTGTTTTTGGTAATTACGACACCAGAAATTGGAGCTGTATGCCCAATGAGAGTAGTTTTCAATGTGCGAGAAGAACGATCCCAAATCTTAATCGTTGTATCTTCACTACCGGTAACAATAATATCGCCTTGCATTGCAACGGTTTTCACATCCCCAAAATGACCCGCAGGAGAAGTGTAAACCGACTCATATTTAGTTTTTGCAGGTTTGGTTTTGAGATCTGCAATTGATGATAAGGCCAGATTCTCTGTATTCTGGGGAGTATCTGACTGTTCTGGCTCTGTTGCTTGTTCAACACTGACAAATCTGTCTTGACTCGCTTGATAAATTTGGATGGGAATGCCAATCCCAAGACTAAGATCATTCGTACCTTCCTTGGTGCGAATTCCGTTCACTCCAACCAGATTAGCTTGTCGATCAACTATCGGTCCCCCTGAAGTCCCCGGAATTAATCTACGATCATGTACTATGCGATAACCCTCTTCTGCCAGAGATTGCAAGCTCAGGGTGCGAGCAGGTTGCAATACATAATTGCGTCTTGGTCTTCTGCCAGCGGGGTTGAGATAGCCCGATAAATATAAAGGAACCCCTGATGTGATATTTTTGGAGTCACCAAATTCTGCTACTTTATAAGGCTGTTTGTTTTTGGATTTGCCTTCAAACTCAATTAAAGCCAAATCGATATTGGGCAGATTTTTGATTGTGGAGGATTTGACTTTATGTTTTTTGCCGTCAAAAGTCGTAATGGAATATTCTCCTGGATATTTAACAACATGCCAAGAAGTCAGCACTGTATATTTACCTTGTTCTCGATCTAGATCGATAATCGTTCCTGAGCCTGTGTTTTCGCCATTGACCTGTACAGTAAATTTCTCAGCTTGGTTTGCTATGGGTGAAGGGCTAGATAGCACAATTAGGCCCACCACAAAACTCAGTCCAGTCAAGGGAATAAGGGCTTTTTGATTCGTCACGATCGCAGTCTACCTTACTATTTCTATTAATATTGAATCGGCTCTTTCTAGTGTACTCAATAGCGAGCAATTATTTGCCGCAGTAACTTTTCTTGAGATTCGATGCTGGTTGTGAGCTGAAACTGCACCAAGGCTCTCATAAGGTTATGTTCTGGGTAGTTGACTTTAAAGTAAATATTACCTGCTAGATAGTCGGTAAAAAATCTTAATCCCAATTCAAAAGTAATTAAGGCGATCGCATCGTAGATATAGGCATAATCTTGAGGAGTTAAAAATTCTTGGGCAATTTTAAAATAGCCTTCTAAAATAGCCTCGGCTAGTTCTAGATCGAAAGTAACCTTTTGCCATTGGCTGGTTTCTTCTCCCAAAAGATTGCAACCCGATCGCAGACAATCTCCAATATCGTAATGAACCAAACCTGGTTTAACTGTGTCGAGATCGATCATAGCGATCGCCTTACCGCGCTCGCGATCAAACATAATATTATTAACCTTGGGATCTCCGTGAATCGTGCGCAGTTGCAGAATACCTTCGGCCTTAGCATTTTCTAGAACATTAGCCCAGTCAGCGCGATCGTGAATAAATTTCCGACAATAATCACTTTCCGAAGAAGAAGGCATAATGGTTTGAGAGAGAACCTGCTCGTAGTTTTGCAAATAGTTTGGCGTGATATGAAAACCCTCTAAGGTGTCGGCCAATTTAGTTACGGGAAGATCGCTCACCAAAGCATGAAATTTACCCAAGCCATAACCAACTTCTTGGGCTTGCTCAGAATTCGTAATAACATCAAAACATTGAGAATTACCGATAAAACTTATCACCCGCCAAAAATTACCAGCCTCGCAAATATAGTGATCCGCACCAGCTTGCGATCGCAGAATTTTCGGAAATTCCCAACGGCGATGATTATTTAAAGCTTGCTCGAAAGCTTGCCCTTGTAATTTTTGCTCAATATGCTCACCGAGAATACCCATATTGGCCATGACCAATGCTGGTTGCCGAAACACCTTCGTGTTGATGCGTTGTAAAATAAACGCCTGATCATCATTTAAGTTGACAAGATAGGTATGATTGATATTTCCCTGGCCATATTCGCGAATTTTGGCGACTTGACCCGGAAATTGAAAGTTTTCGGCAATGGCAACCAGAGTATTGTCTAGGGTATTAATCATTTATTCTACCTGGTGTGAATGAATTTTATGCGCAAACAAATAACTAAAACAATCTTAATTCTGATAATTTTCTTGAGTGGCATCAATCCTGTCTATTCAGCAGAGTATAATTTGCCATCTTGGTATCATCAACCAATTGTAGAAGAAGCGAAAGGAGATTTATATTATCCCGATTGGATGGCAGGCACTTGGGAAGTTACGAATATTTTGGAAACCCAAGTTGCCCCTTTAGCTCCCGAGATTGTTTCCCCTGGGTTTGCCGATAATCAAAAATACATCGATGAACCGATTATCTTTCCGGTCAGATTTGGGCAGGAATATTATGTTCCTCAATCAAGATGGTTCCTAATTCCCTTAATTAAAACAGAAAACCCCGTAGTAGCCGATCGCACTTTTAATGGCAAAAGCATTGCCCAAGCCTATTTAGGTGCTGATAGCGTTTTTCGAGTTGCCGTAGATCCCAAAGATCCTAATAAACAAATAACCCTACTCCAAGGTGGCATCAAATCTATTTCTCAAGTGACAAAACGAGCTACAGAGAGACCAGCACGCGATCGCTTTGTGACCACAGAGGTCACCCAACAACTATTTAAATCTCCGAATAAAATATATCTCAACGAAGTAGAAACCACTTCCGATTATCATTTAATAGATCCTCAAAACATCGAAGCAACCCAAGTCACAGCTATTTATCTTTCACCTCAAGATCCCGATTATTTCACAGCAGGCGATCGCCCTGTAGCCATTTATCGTTATCATCTAGATCTATCAAAGCTCTAAGCTGTAAGCTGTTGGATCTCAAATAGTTGTGTTAGCTTACCTATTACTTATTACTCATTACTCATTATTTATTACTTATGAGTTCAGAAATCCCTCTCGGTTCGGTCATTCAAGGATCTTTAAGCAAAGGATTGGAAGTTAGACTACATCCTGATGTTTCCGTCGAGGATATGCGAGTCGGGAAGTTTCTGGTGGTTCAAGGGGTGAGATCTCGTTTTTTCTGTCTTTTAACTGATGTGGCATTGGGAACATCCAGCGATCGTATTTTAGCCAATCCCCCCGCGATCGAAGACACATTTTTACGGGATGTTTTGGCAGGAAGTGGTACCTTTGGCACTATTGAACTAGCTCCCATGTTGATGTTTACGCCGACCAATACAGAAAGCGAGCGCGCAGAAAGTTTCAGTTTCGATGAAGTAAATAATAAATTAGCCTCTTTAGGCATGGCTGAGGGGACAGAATTAGAATTGTTGCCAGTCAAAACTATTCCTGCTCATTTCAGTCAGGTTTACGAAGCGACAGAAAGGGATTTTCGTTCTGTTTTTGGTTGGGAAGATGATCCCCATCGCCGCAATTTTTCCATTGGGCAACCACTAGATATGGATGTCCCAATTTGTATTGATCTAGATCGTTTTGTCGAAAGAAGTAACGGTATTTTTGGCAAGTCGGGAACCGGTAAATCATTTCTCACTCGTTTGCTGATTTCAGGCATTATTCGCAAAGAAGCTGCGGTCAATCTGATGTTTGACATGCATTCGGAATATGGTTGGGAAGCAATGAAGGAAGGGAAGCAAGTCAGTACAGTCAAAGGCTTGCGGCAATTATTTCCAGGACAAGTAGAAATCTATACTTTAGACCCTGAATCGACTAAACGTCGGGGTGTTAGAGATGCACAAGAAATGTATCTGAGCTATGAACAAATTGAAATTGAAGATCTCAAACTTGTAGCTAAAGAATTGGGTCTTTCTGATGCGGCGGTGGATAATGCGAATATTCTCTTCAATGAATATGGTAAGGCTTGGATTACTCGTCTACTCAACATGACCAATGAAGATATCAAGATGTTTTGTGAGGAAAAGCAAGGGCATCCTGGATCGATTATGTCACTGCAACGCAAGTTAATGCGGTTCGATAATTTGAAATATATTCGGACTGCTTGCCCCCATAATTATATTGACCATATTTTGCAATGTCTTGATGCAGGGAAACATGTAATTATCGAGTTTGGTTCCCAATCAAATATGCTTTCTTATATGTTGGCAACTAATATGATTACTCGACGGATTCATTCTAGTTATGTCAAAAAAGCAGATCGTTTTTTACAGTCGAAAAATCCTTTGGATCGTCCTCGTCAGTTGGTAATTACCATCGAGGAAGCCCATCGTTTTCTCGATTCTAGTATTGTGCATCAAACGATTTTTGGGACGATCGCGAGGGAAATGCGGAAGTATTTTGTAACTTTGTTGGTGGTGGATCAACGTCCTTCAGGAATTGATAATGAAGTGATGTCGCAGGTGGGAACTAGGGTAACTTGTTTGCTGAATGATGAAAAAGATATTGATGCGATCTTTACTGGAGTTTCGGGGGCACAAGGTCTGCGATCGGTTCTGGCAAAGTTGGATTCTAAACAACAAGCTTTGTTATTGGGTCATGCAGTGCCAATGCCAGTGGTGGTGAGAACTCGGGCTTATGATGCGCAATTTTATAGTGAGTTGGGTTGTAATGATTGGGAAAATACGGAAGATGAGGCGGTGTTTGCTGCTGCGGAATTAGCTAAAGCTGATCTAGGGTTTTAGGTGTTGCACATAAAAACAAAACTGCTTACCCCAATCCAGAGACCACAAACCGTACTTCAGAAAAACAATTAGGTTGTAGCTAGAAATAAGCAACAATTCCTTGATCGTTCGATGAGGGGCAAAATATGAAAATAGAATATGACAAAATGGCTGATGCTATTTATTTTAAGATACTCAATACTCAGATCTTAGAATCTGAAGAAGTTTCTCCTGTCATAATTTATGACTATGATAAGGATGATAATATTGTCGGGGTAGAAGTTTTGTCTCTGAACAAAAGAACTCCAGAGGAGACCAAAGGTATTGCTTTTCCACTTTCCGAAGAGGAAAAGGCCAAATTTAGAGAGTTTTTAATTAATGCTTTTACTTAGTTTGATCTATCCAAATTGCAACTAGATCTAACGAGAAAATATTGAATGGCAAAAAATGTCTATTGACAGTAGTTGTAGCGTCTTAAGTTGCAGTGTCTTAAACAGATGGCAAGAGCGATTTAGAAATAGAGACTGGATGGTTCAGCTAGAAGCAACTACCGAGAATGCTTTAGCCAAAAGATCAGCAGCAGATACTTTTCAAATACGCTCGATCGCTAAACAACGATTAGTCCGTAAATTAGGAACTCTTTCTCAAAAAGAAATGAAAAATATAATCGATGCTTTACACACTATCCTTAACTAGAATTGTTGATCTATCCGGATTTTAGCTAAATCTAACGGGAAAAATTCAACCCAACATAACCCAGAATGCTGTCTCGTCCAGGATTATTCTCAAACAAATCGGCATGGGAAATATGATGCCAGCGCAAGCCCAACATCAGCCTTTTTTGATCTGCTAGCCCAATAGTCGCACCACCACCAACTTGAGGCGTAAAATTGAAACTCGCCGCATCCGTGGGCACATCATTCGTTGTCCCCAAAATTCCTGCCCCTCCGTCAAGATAAAGAGACCAATTTTGCTGACGAACAAAATGCCATCGCATTATTAAATTCAAATTTAACCCCAAAGCATCATCCCCAGGTTGATTGAAATAGATACTATTCAACTCCAAGTTCACACTATGGCCATTGATAAAAAACTGAGAAAGTCCCGCTCCCACCAACCCAAAGCGACGCGGATCAGATTCATTATCGTCTAGGGTCGTGGCAAAAGCTCCTTGGAAATACCAGCGTTTTTCTCCCCTTTTGCCAAAGGTCGGTGGCTCGTCTTGCTCCAATTCAGTGGTAGTGTGTTCGGGTTGCTGCTCAGGATTTGCTTGGGCTGCCTGTGGCGATCGCAGCAAGATCAAGAACATAGTGCAAAAAAGTAGCATGCCATGATATATATTATTTCTGTTAGCTAGCATTGTAATTTTATTGTGGCTGGGATTTACTACACTGAATCGAGAATTCCCACATTAGCCTATGTGAGCATAAATGTCGCTGAAAAACTATCCCAAACTGTTCTCGAACACCCGAATTATTTTGCTAGTAATTATTTTATTATTAGGGATTTTTTTCCGTTTTGCTAATTTGGGAGCCAAAATTTTCTGGGTAGATGAGGTCGCCACCGCAGTCAGAGTTTCAGGTTATACCATCCCAGAAGTTACTAATAATTTACAGCAACAGGATATTCTCGAAGCGAATGCCTTACGCAATTACCAAATAATATCTCCCGACAAAACATTTTCTGATAGTTTTAATGCTTTAACCAAAAGTCCTGAACATGCCCCACTATATTTTATCCTGACCAGATTTTGGATGCAGTTGTGGGGTAGTTCAATTAGTAATATGAGGAGTCTCTCAGTTTGTTTAAGCTTGCTAGTTTTCCCTTGTTTATATTGGTTATGCCAAGAATTATTCAACAAACCTTTAGTTAGTTGGCTTGCGGTAATGTTGATGAGTGTGTCTCCTTTTTATGTCGCCTATGCTCAAGAAGCACGTCCCTATAGTCTTTGGACAATCACAATTTTATTGATGGGAGCAAGTTTTTTAAGAGCGATCAGACTTAATACTTGGCAATCTTGGCTGTTATATAGTTTTAGTTTGATATTAGGATTTTATACTTCTTTATTCTCTATTTATATTGCATTTTTTCAGGGTCTTTATCTGGTAATTATTACTGCTCCGAAACAGATCAAAATCATTAGGAATTATTTAGGATCTGGCGCGATCGCGTTACTAGCTTTTAGTCCTTGGATAGCTATAATTATCAATTACTTAGGTTTATTTCATGACAATACTAGTTGGATGAGAGGGAATTTTAATATCTTTGATATTGTTGCGGTCTTGATTGGTACTAACCTATTAACATTTGGCGATTTACCAATTTCCCAGGATTCTAATCCTATTCAACTAGCAATTGTTTTAATTTTGATTGTGACTTCGTTTCTGGTTATTACTTTGTCCTCTGACCTGCGGCATTTCTTGATGCAAAACAAACGATTAATAATATTCTTTTTATTATTTATTATTCCGGTCGTTATTATTTTGTTTGCTAACTATATTTATCTGGATTGGGTAACTATAATTGGGGCTTTAGTCGCTTTATGTATTCTCAGCTTATCTGGTTATGCCTTATATTTTTTGGTCGTTAATACTTCTCGCGATCGCTGGTTATTTCTTCTGACTTTAAGTGTTTCTGTGCCCATATCTTTGATTGTGACTGATATTATCAATCAAGGACAAAGTTCAACGGCTCCTAGATATTTAATTCCTCTCCAACTGGGGATTCAAATAGCAGTGGCATATTGTTTAGCAAGTAATTTGACTTTTAATAAGCTTACAGCGATCGCCAGACAAAATTTCTGGAAACTAACTACTATGATGTTTCTAACTTTAGGAGTCTTTTCCTGCGTGAGAAATTTGACTATATCGCCGTTTTATCAGAAGGGTAGAAATATTAATAACCCTGCGATCGCACAGATAATTAATCAATATAATTCAGCTTTAGTGCTTGTGGAACCGAATAATGCCATGGATGTTTTATCTTTAGCCTATTCATTGTCTCCCAAAACTAAATTTAAGGTCATTAACTCCGAAGATAATTTGATGGAATATATCAATATTTTTGAAGGTATTTTTATTGTCAAGGCTTCTGCTCAATTGCAAGATAGAATAGCTCAAAATAGTCAGGTTAATTTTGAAAAAGTATATCAGTCTCATTTATTCAGCTTGGATGAAATCCCCCTAGATCTTTGGCTTTTACATTGACCATTGACTAATACTGCTTGTTTAGGGGAATAGGGATTTAGGGAACTAGGGAAGTCTAGCTATTATTATTCCCCAAACCCCTAAAACCCCAAATCCCAACTCGTTAGGTTTGTAAATTCAATCTTTATTGGATCATTGACTATTAATCAGTTTAGATTTTTATGAAAATAGCAATAATATGTTCTAGTTTTTTTCCTGTAATTGATGGTGTAACGATCGCAGTATTTAATAGATTGCAGCAGCTAAGTCTTCTAGGACATCAAGTACAGATTTTTTGTCCAGACTATAGTGTGATTAGTCATATTTATCCGAACTGGCAAGATTATATAGGGGAAGTTTTCCCTGGTGTTCAAGTTATTAATCTTCCTAGCACTGCATCGATTGGTCTAGATTTTGAGCGAGATGTCACGAGTAAATCCTATAATATTGTTGTAAATGAGCTAGAGAAATTTCAACCCGATATTATTCATGTAGATGAAGCAGAACGGTTAGGTATTTGTTTTTTCAAACTGACTGGAGTTAAATTTGCTAAACAACATAATATTCCCTGTGTTGCTTGGTTTCATACTAATTATCTTGACTATTTTGATGATTATTTTAATTTACCTTTGGGAATTAATAAGCTCATAAAAAGTACACTGAGCCTGATTTTTGCCAGAATCTATAACTCCTATGACTTAACTTTAGTTTCTAGTTCTGTCACCGCAAAAAAATTATCCGAGATAGGTATTAAGAATTTATGTTGTGCTGAACTTTTAGGTTGCGATTTAAGTCGGTTTACGAATCAAGAAAAAACTCCTAACTTTTTCAGTGAAAAATATAAGTTATCTAACAACATAGAATCCAAAATCAAACTAATCTTTCTCGGACGCCTGACCCCAGATAAAGGCTGGGACTTTGCCCTCAGATCTTTGACTAATTTACCATCAGAAGTTTTGGAGCAAATTGCTATTATCATTGCGGGAGATGGCCCCATGAAGGAGCAAATTGAAGAAAGCTTAAAGCAAATCACGACTAATGTTTATCTGTTGGGAAGAATAGCTCCTGAATCTGTTCCTGCACTAATAACTAATAGCGATATTTTTGTGACGACTTCGGAGAAAGAAACTAGAGGTTTAACGATTATTGAAGCGGCGGCAGCAGGAATTCCTGCGATCGCACCTGCTACTGGAGGAGTAATTGACACGATTCAAGATGGTCAAACAGGTTTTTTGTATGAACCACAAAGTGAAAAAGATTTTTTAGAGAAATTGACTTTGTTGATTTGCGATCGCGATTTGCGTCGGTTGATGGGAGCGAACGCTCAAGAAATAGCCAAGCAATGGAGTTGGCAACAAACTGTTGATAATTTGGTGGAAATTTGGTCACAAGAAATTGTCGAGAACAATAGATGATTCTGTTGAGTCTTGACTCAAAAGTTTGTTGACTTGTCCTGGACTGTCCAAGACAGATGACTAGGACAAATCGCAATGTCGTTCGATTAAGCCCCCAGCCACCAAATGTGGGGGAGCCAAACGAGTAAACAGTGAATCACTTGACTACTTTGTTAACATTACTATTAGCGTTACTTTGATTGCTATCCGTTCAAATCATTGCGGCGCATTTTTAGTTGAATATCTTCGAGTAACTTACGATTAACAGACATCAAATCAGCCACTAAACCGAGAATCCATAACTGAAAGCCAATTAATATCAAAACTGCTGCTAATATTAAACTAGGAACCCGAGGTTTTGCAGGATTATCACCAAAAATCTCCCAAAATAAAAATAACCAGCGCAGACAAAGCAACATCCCTGCGCTAAACGGCACAGTCCCCAACATCATAAAAAATTGCAGGGGACGATAGGTCATAAATATCCGAATAATCGTAATAATCGATCGCTGGATATATGCCGGGATGCTTTTGACCAGACGTGAAGGACGTAGATAGCCATTGGTGCGAATCGGGACATAGGTAATTGCCATGCCCCTTTGGCCTGCTTGAATAATCGTCTCTAAAGTATAGGTATATTCATTAAATACATTTAATCTAATAGCTGCCTCACGGCTGATCGCCCGAAATCCACTGGGCGCGTCGGGAATATCTGTGTTGCTGGCAATTCTCACCACCCAACTGCCCAACTTTTGCAGAAATTTTTTCACTGGAGAGAAATCTTTAATTTCTTGAATGGGTCTTGCTCCCACCACAATTTCGGCTGTCCCATCGAGAATAGGCTGAATTAGTTTGGGAATGTCATCAGCACAATATTGATTGTCGGCATCGGTATTGACAATAATATCTGCCCCAGCTTTCAGGCAAGCTTCCATTCCTGCCATAAAACCTTTGGCTAATCCTTGGTTTTGTTCAAAATTGACAATATGATCTACCCCCGAGGCTTGGGCAACTTCTACAGTGCGATCGCGACTACCATCATTAATAATTAACCATTCTACTTGGGCAACACCTGGAATCTGACGAGGTAGTTGGGAAAGAGTTAATCCCAAAGTTGCTTCTTCGTTATAACAAGGGATTTGAATGATTAATTTTTTGACCGTCGCCATACTATTTTTTTTGCCCAGAGTTTGCTAGGGGAATTTTACCATTTACTCAATATTCCCCTTGTAATTCAGCCTAATTGCGATGGGGCTTTTTCGTGAGCGAGAGAAAACTATAAATAATAACTACTGTACCGACAATAAAAAAGGCAACTGCTGAACCCAACAGTTACCCTCTATCCAAGGTATGAATCAACAATCGGTTTGTGCATGAACCAAACCATCTAATTACTTCGCTAAAAATCCTTATTTTTATGCATTGCGTAATATTTATTAATAAATCTACCTTTAAGCAACTTCATGGTTAATCTTCTCTTTTAAGGAAAATAGCACAAAGAGGAAGTACGGTTTCATCTTTTAAGATTGCTTGAAGTTCTAATTCTACTTCTGAGGGCATTCCCACTAAAGAGAGTGCCATTTCAAATCCACTTTTATTGGCTTTGGGAATCTCAGGATATTTATTTGTTACTTCTGGACGAGAAAGATTTACAGGAGTTCCTACAATGGCATGTTCTTTATAGGAAATTTGAATCTGAGCCACTGGGGATCTTCTTCCCAATGCCCATCCTTTAATTAGCACAGAACCTGAGTCTATTTTGGTATCAACTTCTGGACTATTCACCCCAAAACCCCAGAGAGTATCAAATTCCTGTTTTGGCAAGCGCTTCTGAATCTCTGCTACTCGAATCGGACTTTGGAGCTGCTCTAACCAATCTTGAGATTTAGACAGATTTTTTTCTGCTTTTTGTAACTGTTTTTTTAGCCGAGCTAATTGCTTTTGTGCTGCTGGCAATTTTTGACGACAATCTTCTGATTCAGAAATTGCTTTTCTCAACTGCTGTTGAGTTTCTCCCAGTTCGACTTGGAATCCCTGGCTAATTTGTAATTGCGCCACCAATTGCTCAACTTTGATCCGCTCTTGTTTTATCTCCCCATGTAATTTTTCGAGAGTCAATTCTTGTTGTTTTAGTTTGGCTTTAGCTAATTCTGCTTGCTTCTGGCTTCTAGATAAAGCCCCATCAGATAACCAGTTAGATAATTTTAATCGCCAACTCAAACTTTTGCTCCTTAGATGCAATCTTTCGTCAAATTTGATTTAATTCTATCCTAGATGGATTTGATTTTCTTGTTGCGCTAAATTCCAGGGAAAGCAAATCAATTTAGATGTATTTTCGTAGCTATATACGTCTAAATATTAAGTTATGTAAAATTTTGCGACAAAACCTCCAGGGGATCACGACATTGCCCATCAACCAAAAAAAATTATGATAGCGTTTCCTCAAATGCACTGCGTGCTTTCTTCGCATTGCAAGTATCAAAAGATACTTTGTTTTTTTAGATTCCCTTGTCTAATAGATACTAGACCCCTTTTTGCTTTCAAGCTCTTTAAAATCTTTTTATCACAGTAACACTTGGTATTTCGATCCCACTTTAATATTAAGCCATGACCAAACATTCCCACGAAGTTTTCAATGGAAATTACAATTCGAAGTTAGGAGACAACTTCTCCCTACAGAAAACAAAAGATTTTGCCGAAGCAGTATCTAATAATTGTCAGACTATTGTTATAGAAAATGCTTCCTCTGTTATAGAAAATGCTTCCTCTTCAAACCACTCTCGGGATAAGAATTTTGACGTGTCAAGGTTTTATGCTCCTGGCAAATCCCCAGGGAGAGCTTCTCTGGCCAATTTTGCGAGGAAAAATTCAGGGTATTGGAGATCTTCTCAGGCCAAAGTGAGTTCTAAGCTGATAGAACCTCGTTCACAGGAAATGCAGCGAGCAACAAACAAGACGATACAGCCTAGAGCTAAGCACTCAGAAACTCAATCTTTGGCTACTGTTTCCGCCGAACATTCTTCTTCATCTGATAGATTAAAGTCGGCTATCAGTCGGTATCGTTATCGAGCCCAATTAAATCCCGATTCGGCAGTTATGCAAACTAATTTGGGAAGACTCTACCATAAAAATCAGCAGTTTCAAGAGGCCATCTCCTGTTATCACAAAGCGATCGCAATAGATGGTGACTACTTGCCAGCTCATCGATATCTTGCGCAAATAGTCAAGTGACAAGCAACCCTCTATTTGAACTGCAAAATGTCGGCCTATCTACTCCCGTTGCCACTAGTTATATATTACGGAACATCTCTTTTAAGGTTTTTTCGAGAGAGAAAATTGCGATCGCTGGGGCTTCTGGCGCAGGTAAAACCTCTCTTCTGAGATTGTGTAATATCCTCCATAGCCCAACCGAGGGGAAAATCAGCTTTTCCCCAACCGAGATTGACCAAGGCTCGATTACTAAACTCCGCCAACAAATAGTTTTAGTACCTCAAGAACCAAAATTATTGGGAATGACAGTTCAAGATGCCCTCATCTATCCCCTAAAGTTGCAACAGTTAACCTCCTCAGAAATTAAACAGCGAATTACTGTTTGGTGCGAAGCTTTAAAAATACCCAAAATCTGGCTAGAACGCCGTGAACTTGAGTTATCGCTTGGACAAAGACAATTAGTAGCGATCGCTCGTGCTTTGGGAATGCAACCGCTGATTTTACTTTTGGATGAGCCGACATCGGCTTTGGATGTAGGAACAAGTGAGCGTCTGTTGTCTGTACTAGATTCTTTGGTTGCCAATCATCAGATGACAATTGTCATGGTGAATCACCAATTGGCATTGAGTGCCAAGTTCGCCGAGCGCATTTTATATTTAGAGAATGGGATTTTGCTCGAAGATACGATTGCAAGCGCCACTAAATGGCGACAATTGCAAGAAAAACTTTTGGAGATGGCGGACAATTAATAACTGATAACTAACGCCTAATATTAATGAACCCCATTTATATTTAACAATTAATTGTAATCAAAGACCAAGCTCACTAAACTTTTGATCAAGAAAAGAATCAAGATTTTTATAATCTTCAATCATTTGCTCATCCAAAAGATTTTTCCGTTTCTCAGATATCGGATCAGGCTGCTCTTTGTCAGTAAGAGATTTAGCCTTTTCTAGCCAAACACTAAAATATAGTTTATGTTCAACTACCATAGACCGTAACATACTGGATTCGTGCTCTTTGGCAAAATTAATAGCTTGCTCTTTAAACTTTTTCGATAATACTTTTTTCTTAATATATGAAATATTTTCAAAGATTATTTCTGAAGCATTTACATTAATATTTTGCCATTTTAGACTCTCAGCAGTAAAAGTAATCATAATAAAAAATTGAATTTATATCCGTTAGCAATCCTTATACTAATAATATTAAATCCACAATATCACTTCTGTTGTAATAAATACTACAAAATTTATAATATTAATACCTAAATTCTCAAGAAATATAAAAAATTTAGTATCAGAACCTATCCCATCAACTTGGAGCTGTTGAATCTACTTTTCTCAATAGGCTCCGCTTCTTGCTGTGACTCATTGCACTTTTGCTATACGTCACGCCCACATTTATGGTCTCTGTGTTCTTTTACTCCAATACTTGTAATACAGATTTAGGTTGTAGTTTATTTTTAAACCAAATAACTCGATTTGGCATATCAGTAAAACTTACTCCCGCTTTTTCTAAATTCAACCTTTCAGAAACTGTTAGATAAAGTCCTGATAAGGAAACTTCATATATTCGCCAAAAAAGTATGAATTTATGCCGAAAAATTCTGCTTCAATAACCGATTTCTAAAGATTGGATTATTTTGTCTGCCTGCTTAGAAAACTTCCCAAACTTATCTGTCTCTGCTGTATAGGTAGCGATATAAGCTTTTTGATTCCTAATCGTCCAAACTTCCAGTCTTTTTAGGCCATCTTGACCTTGATAAATTACTTTTCTGCCTTCTCGATTGGCCACGGTGATCTTTTTGGGTGGCTCAATGATGGAATTCGATGTTGCGATTTCCTTAATAGCTTCTTCTGTATATTCATTAAGAGACAAAATGATAGATAATCTTTCCACAGAAAATTTAACCTGTTCTAAAAAATTATCTGTATTATTTTCTTCGGGGGAAAGAAAAATTATTCCCGGATAAAGAGGATCATCTGTTTCTTGTATTGTCCAATTCTGAGGGTATTCAACTTTAATTCCATAATTAGCATTTATATATGTATCTTCTCTAGGCACAGGAGCTTTTGAAGCGAGAAAAAAAGCAGCTACCCCAATGAATGTTGTTCCTAATCCTAATATTATTGGCAAAAATAACTTATTCTCACACCATTTTTGGGGTTTTTGGTTATTAATATCGCGATCAATGGAGTTGATTTCTTGCTTATTTATTTCAATTTTCCCTGACTTTACTGGGCTTGGGCTATCTACCAGATTTTCTAAATCTCGTAAAACTTCCCTAGAAGATTGATAACGCTCTCGATAATTGCATCGAACCATCTTATTAATTAGCTCAATAAATTCGGGATTAAAATTATAGTCACTAGTTGGCAAACGATCGCGCCAGAGGGGATTTCCATCTTGATCATAGGATAAATTTCCAGGGTGGATTTGGGTTAGCGCTTGAATCGCAACCATTCCTAGAGCATAAATATCACTACAAAATTCTGGTTTACCAAGTTTTTGTTCATCAGGAAGATAACCAGGAGTGCCAATAGCAACGGTGAGGGTAAAATTGCCTTGATCGTCCAAATTCTCTGGCTTTATTTTTTCTTTGACTGCCCCAAAATCGATCAAATATATTTTATTGTCATATTTATTTCTAATTAAGTTAGCAGGCTTAATATCTCGATGTATATAACTATTTTGATGTACAAATTTCAACACTTCTAGGGTATTTTTTAGAAAATCAATTGTTTCAGACTCAGTGAAGTATTTTTTCTCTTCTAGTTCTTGCTGAAGATTCTGACCTTCGATCAATTCCTGTACCAAAAAAAATTGCTCATCTTCTTCAAAATAATCAAAAATTTGGGGTATTTGAGAATGACTTCCAAGTTGTTGTAAGATTTCGGCTTCTTGGACAAATAAACGCTTAGCTACTTGTAGTTGATCATCACAGTCATATCTTGGGGTAAACTGCTTCACAATATATGTCTTGTCAATCGAAGAGCTAAGATCCTTGGCATAATGGATAGTTCCTTGCCCTCCTTGAATTCTCCTTGGAACTCCATCAATAAGCTGATATTTTCCTCTTAAAATATTTTCCATAGGACTGTTATAACAAGTCTGTCTTTGAGTATTGTGATATCAATCTAAATGAATCCTGCTTGTTTAAATATTTGTTGTACTGTTAATTCTAATCCTGGAAGTAGATTGTCTTGTAAAGTATCATTTTCTCGCTTAGTTTGTGGTGGAGCATCAGGATAAAAAATAGTCACAGTTTTGCTATGGGAATCTAATAGCCACACTCTATCCACTCCTGCTTGTAAGTAATCTGTAGCTTTTTCGCTGAGATTACCAAAAGATTGACTGGGCGAAATAATTTCAATGACTAATTCTGGCGCAATAGGGCAAGCTTCATCTTCAAATCTTTCTAAAGGAAGCCTCTCATAGGAAATATAAAGTAAATCTGGAATGGGAACCCAATCTTGTCCTTTGCGCTTCAAGATTACAGCCCATTCAATACCAATTTCTCCTTTATCTTCACTCCACTCACTTAATAATATATAAAGCGCACCAGTTAAACGGGAGTGAAATCTTTTGGGAGCCATTTTGGGAATTGCTTGTCCTTCTATGAGTTCAGAATAGTTATCATCTTGGGGTAATGCTAAATATTCCTGCAATGTCAGTTCTTTTGTTGTCAGCATTGATAATAAGTTCAAATGAGATTGTCAGTTTTGACCAGAATTAAAAAATATTTGAGATTTCTTGAGGCTATGTTAAATAATTGTACTATTAAGAAGAAGTAACTATCAATTTTAACTATAAATTTTCAACTCACTTTATTTTTTCATCAATGCTTTATGATGCAATTTTCTCCACCGGCCAAAATTATTACGGCGGTTACTGTTGGTGCTAGCATTTTGACAATATCTCTATCTTTGCAGGCATCGAGTGATAAGTATTCTTGCAGAGAGGTTGATGGAGTACATGGCATCTACTCTCGTACTGTACGAGGTTATATGCGTTTGTTAAATTTTAAGCGGGATATTAATCCAGATTGGTCGATTGAAAATCGCTGTGAAGCAGTATCAAAAAGGTTTCAAAGATTCTCCGATAACGATATTTTGAAGTTTATTGGCTCAGGCTATGTCAACCAAGAACCCGTGCTTTGTGCTGTGGCAGAAAAGGGTCAATTGTGCAATGCAACAAATGTGTTAGTAACTCTGCCTCCGCAGAGCGACCCTATTGAAGCAGCAAGAAAATTGATGGATACCAGAGGATTAGCTAGAGGCAATGTTATTGATGTTAGTGGGCAAGAAGGTAAGCTGGAGAGTTATATTGATGGTAAAGCTTATTATGATATTGCAGTACTGGAGCAATTAATATTGGAACAGGAGAGCAGCGATCGCATAATTAAAGATGAGTAATTTTATCCCCATTGCATTCGGGTACACTGAAGATTTGAAGTCCGTTTCAAGAGACTTTGGCTATCTAGACAGAGAATTTATTCCCTGGCTGCTAATCGCGATTATCTATTAGCGCTTGCAGATAAGCATAATTCTTAGTTATTTGTATTAGTTGTTGTATTTACGCTCATGTCCAATAGTTATCGATCTCGGACTTGTTGACGCCATTGAATAATTGTTTCTAAAGGATCGTTCATAGTCATATATTTTGCCATCAAAGCTAAATCTAAATCTGGCAATAATTGACTATGTTTTTTTCTTGATAATTATTATCCTGTAAACAATGAATTATAAATTGTTTATTTTGTCAGAACCAAACTTCTTTAACACCTAAACACTGATAAATCTTTAGAATATCAACTCCACCACTGGTGTAAATAACCTCAATCGCCAGATCAGGAATATCTTTATCTGTATCGAGACAATAACATTCGTCTGGTTGTTTTCCGGCTTGTTGATCTTCTTTACGGAAAGTAGTTGAACCTAATCCCCAAAAACGAATCCGCTTTTCTTATAGATAGACTTCTAATAATCTGCTAATAGCTTTTTTATCTAATTCGTGACTACGACTAGGAGACATAATTTCCAAAATGCCTGAAAGGTAAGCCAAGCGGTAACGAGAACTATTGCCTAATGAAGCTAGAAGTGATTCATAGGCTTGCCAAGTAACATCGGAAGTAAGAAATCTTTCTTCAGGATCATTAGTTTCAAGTTTTAGTTGAAACTAATCACTTAGTATTGCCGAAGTCATATCAATATCGGTTTGATTGCGTTGAGCTTAAAACGGAACTTCTAAAACTCTATCGTAAGATATAGCGCTACGCGCAAGTCAAAAGCCCCTGACGGGGAAGTCAAAAGTCAAAAGTAAATTTACTCGCCCGAAAAAAAGGGGCATAAACTAGTCATAGCAGGGCTTTTAGCTTATTCTATTAATTTTTTAGTTTCTTGAAATTCAAGAGTCAAAAGTTTACTGATCATAGGCTTTAGCGTTCACTAATGTCCTAATCAAATTACGTAGTGCTATATTTTTGTGCTGGGCGGAAAATTCTCTAACTGTAGCGCTAGGTATTTTTGTACTAATAAACGAGAGCTTAGTATCACTCTTTCATAAAGCTTAATTTAAAGTTAATATAGTTTTTTAGATTCTCTTCCGAGTTTTTACGTAGAATTGAAATAATCCTGACTTAAATTAAGAGAAAGTCTTCTACTGTGAATAGATATCTCTATTTTGTTCCTCTTCTGGGAATTGTGACCACTATTGCCTTGCAATCTCAGCCTTTATCAGCTTTAGAACCTGCTGAAGTTTCAGCGAAGGCTCAGGAGTTCACAGTGCAAATCGATGGAGAAGAAACGGGCACAGGAACAATTATCGAACGTAATGGAAATAGTTATTCCGTCATCACTTGTTGGCATGTCATGGATACTCCAGGAAACTATCAGGTGATCACTCCTGACGGAGAAACCTATCAAGTAACAGAAGTCAAAAACCTTCCTGATATTGACATTGCAGTAATTACTTTTACGAGTGGGAAAACCTATTCTATCGCTGAATTAGGAAAATCGGAAACAATTAACCCAGGAACAAACACTTATGTGGTTGGTTATCCTAATCCTTTTCCTGGTTTTCCCGAAAGAGCATATTTATTTAGCAGTGCAGAAATACAAAGTAGGCTGTCGAAAGCAGAAAAGGGTTATAAGATTATTCATAATGGTTCTTTCACTCCTGGAAGTTCCGGAGGAGGAATCTTTGATAGTGAAGCTCGTTTAATTGGAGTTAATGGTCGCTTTATCTCGGAAGGAAATACGGGGAAAGTTTATGGTGCGGGAATTCCCCTAGAAATTTACTTAGCAGAACGAGGTAATTTATTTATTTCGACCAATATTACGCTACCTCAAGATTTTGTCAGTTTAGGTAGACGGAAATTAAAACAGAAGGATTATCGGGGTGCTATTGCAGAATTTAATCGGGCTTTAGCTAGTAATATTAATGACCTAGATTCTTTATCGGGAAGGGGTGAAGCTTACCTTATATTGAAGGACTACTCAATGGCCAATAAAGATTTTGATGCTGTGCTGCAAAGAGATCCGAATAACATTAATGCTTTGTTGTATCGAGGAGTCACCTATATGATTTCAGAAGAAAAGGATAAAGCGATCATTGATTTTTCACAGGCAATAAGCATTAATCCTGATTTTGGCTTAGCTTATCTTTTGCGAGGTACTATCTACGCATCGAGAAAAGAGTTCGATAAGGCAATTGCAGATTATCAAGAACCCATCCGTCTGGGTTCAGATTTTGCAGTCGCCTCCTATTCATTTTTAGGGATGCTCCACATGAATCTAGAAGAATACGATAAAGCAATTGGATATTATACAGAAGCCATAAGTTTTAACCCTAAAATTACAGAAATTTACTTGTCTCGGGGTCTCATATACTACCGTCTAGAAGAATACAATAAAGCAATCGCAGACTGTACAAAAGGCATCAGTGTTGACCCTAGCTCTGCAGATGCATATGTTCTCCGAGGTCTTAGCTACAATGATCTAGGTGATGAGAAGAAAGCTATTGATGATTTTCAGAAAGCAGCCGACCTATATCAAAAACAAGGAGATACTCAGTTGTATCAAGAAGCAATGGATACAATTAGAGATTTGCAATTATATGAATAGTCAGTAGATGAACACAGATAAACGCAGATATATTGATTTGTTGATGACTTAGTTTGCGATTAATGTAATTTCCTAGATTATCTTCGGGGTTTTTACGTAGAATGAAAATAACACTGGCATAAGTTACGAAAACTTCTTCTACTGTGAATAGATATCTACCTTTAGTTCCTGTTCTGGGAATTGTCACCACGATCACTCTTCAATCTCAGCCCGTTTTCGCTTTAGAGCGTGCTGAAATTGCCGCGAAAGCGAAAGAGTTTACAGTGCAAATAGAAGGAAAACTCACAGGCACTGGAACCATAATTCAACGCGATGGCAATAGTTATACAATCCTAACTTGTTGGCATGTGGTCAATGAGGAAGGAAGCTTTGAGGTGACAACCATTGACGGAGCAACCCATCGCGTAGCTGAGGTGAAAAATCTTCCCGATGTCGATCTCGCCGTAATTAAATTTACTAGCAATACAAGCTATAAAGTAGCCGAGTTGGGTAATTCTCAAAGTATTATTGCAGGAACTAGTAGCTATATAGTTGGTTACCCTGATCCGATTCCTGGCATCCCAGAACGAGCTTATATGTTTCTTGATGCCAATATAGTCAGTAAACTCGCAACAGGAGAATATGGTTATCAGATAGTTCACAGTAATCCCACAACGGGCGGTAGTTCTGGTGGTGGCATATTCGATGATAATGGTCGTTTGGTGGGAATTAACGGACGAACAACTTCAGATGAGACAGGAAGAACTGCTTATGGGTTAGGGATTCCTTTACAAGTTTATCTTGCCGCTAGGAATAATTTTGCGATCCCCACAAATATTGATCCGCCTCAAGATTTTGTTAGTGTGGGCAGACGGAAGTTAAATCAGAAAGATTATCGAGGGGCAATTGAAGAGTTTAATCAAGCTTTGGCTAGTAATCCTAATGATCTTGATGCTTTATCGGGAAGAGGGGAAGCCTACTATTGGTTAAAAGATTTTCCTGCGGTAATTAAAGATTTTGATGATGTACTTCGACAAAATCCAAATGATTCTACTTTTTTATGGTACAGGGCATATGCTCATGATGAGTTAGGGAAACATCATAAAGCGATCTCAGATTACGATGAAGCTATCCGTATTGATTCTGATAATGCATCTCTATATAACAGTCGTGGTATTAGTTACAGTAAACTAGGAGAATATGATAAGGCGATCGCAGATTATAATGAAGCACTTCGTCTCGATCCTAACTTTGTAGAGGCATACAATAATCGCGGTAGTAGCTACATCAATTTGGGAGAATATGACAAAGCGATCACGGATTATAGTGAAGTAATTCGTCTCGATTCTCAACATGCAAATGCTTACTACGGTCGCGGCTATATCTATCAAAATTTAGGAGATAATCAAAGAGCAGTTCAAGATTTTCAACAAGCAGCAGATTTATATCAACAACAAGGAAATACAGGTTATTGGTATCAAGAGGCTCTCGATAGAATTAGAGAATTGCAATGATGAAAATTGCCAGGTAATGTAGTTCACATTACATTGGCACTGCATTTTTTCACTCCAACACTTGCAATACAGATTTAGGTTGTAGTTTATTTTTAAACCAAATAACCCGATTTGGTAGATCAGTAAAACTCACCCCAGCCTTTTCTAAATTCAACCTTTCAGAAACAGCTAAAATTAGATTTGTGACATCAGAATTTTTAACTTGATAGAACTTTTTCCTTAAATATTCTGGTCGCCAATAACCAACTATTTCCAACAAAAAATCTCTACCATCAGGATGAACTAACCGAAAGTCCGGAATCATGACGCTTCCCGGAAGAGGAACCAGATCCACTTCTCTTTCTAAACGCCATTCGGTCTTGGCTTTGGCCCAACTCTTGGCAAAGGAGGCTTCCAACATACTGTCATAGGGTTTTCCTGGGGGATAATGAGTCACCAAATAACAGCGATCGCTTTCGATCGCAAATCTTCCAGCTTTAACATTGCCCGAATAGGGATCTTTTTGTTGTAATTTCGCTTGCAGGCTCCATTTACTAACATGAAGCAAGGCAGGAATCATTTTGGCCAATGATAATCCATATCTAGTACTAGCTTTAAAAAGACTTGCTGGCCCATCTAAAGTAATCGTAAAACCGGTATCAGAATCGCCCTCAATATAGGACATCAATTGAAATAATTTAAGATAGCGAAACAGAAGTTTATATTCTCCAGGATCATTGCGATGGGCATTGATCACTATATTACTGGCACGATAGAAAATACCCTGAACTTGAGAAAGATTGTAACGATGAATCAAGGCATCAGGAATTGGTGGGTCAAATTCCGTCAAAATCCGATTTTCTTGCAAATCGGCATACAATCCCTTTTCTATGTCCTCACGAGGCACTTTGCGATTTAATTTTGTGGTTAGCTTATGGGATATGGTGTCTAAAACTTGACTGCGATTTTTCGGAATGGGAGTTTGCTTGGCAGCCTCAGTAAAAACTGTTTGTCTCAGCTCGGGTGGTTCTAAAGGGCTAACAATTTCAAAAGTAGAAAAGCTGCTCCTGAGAATATGGGCTAGTCCTCTTTTTACCCGATAATCGGGACTATCACCTTCCATTTTGGCTAATTGTTCATTCAGTTCACCCTGAGTTTTGCCCACATATTCCTGAAAGCATTCTATGCGATCGCTTGCTAAGCCAATGCTTCGACTATCGAGGGGCAACTTTTTGGGAACTACTGTTTCGCCGTTTTGTCGGTAAATTAGTAAATCTGAAGGGAGCATTTTCTCACCTAAAAAATTTATTTTGAGTTACTTCAAGTCTTCCAACTTAATCCGAGGATCAACCGATTTCAAGAGTAAATCTGCCAACAAATTACCAATAATCAGCATCGTGGCACCCATCATCAAACTCGCCATAATGAGATAGAGATCCTGCGCCTGCACTGCTTGTAAAATTAGACGACCCAACCCAGGCCAATTAAAGAAGAATTCCGCGATAAAAGAACCACTCAAGAGACTGGCAAACTCAAAACCAATCAGAGTAATTAAGGGATTGATCGCATTGCGCAAAGCATGGACATAGAGAACTTTATTTTCAGGTAGTCCTTTTGCTCTAGCGGTTTGAATATAATCTTGTCGCAAAACATCAAGTAACTGCCCGCGAGTCAGACGTTGTAACCCCGCAAAACTAGTAACGCTCAAAGCAATAGTCGGAAGAATCATATGCCAACCAATATCAAGAACCTTACCCAAAGGGGAAAAATCCGAATGATTAATGCTCGTCATGCCGCCGATGGGAAACAGAGGTGAAGTTAATTGGGCAAAAAACAATAGGACTAAAGCTGTGATGAAGCTAGGAAAGCCCTGACCTAAATAACTTAATACCCTTAAAGCTCGATCAACAAAGGTATTTTGCTTCACAGCGCTAATAATACCCAAGGGTAGTGCGATCGCCCAAGTGATAATAATGGAAGAAACTGCAAGTAGTAAAGTAGCGCCGATTCTTTCACGGAGCAGGGAAGCTACCGGACGAAAATAAACAAAGCTCTCCCCAAAATCAAAACGAGTTATAACCCTAACTAACCAACGCCAATATTGAATTATGGCAGGCTGATCCAAGCCAAATTGTCGCTGTAATTCTGCCAAACGCTCAGGAGAAATTTGTGGATTATTGCGTAATGTATCGAGATAATCTCCTGGTGCTAGCTGAATGATGGCAAAACTCAAAGCAGAGGCTAGAAAAAGAGTTAAAATAGCCTGGAGAAAGCGTTTTACGATATATAATGTTGTTTCACTAGTTAGAATACTAGCAAGACTAATAGAGTCATCTCTATGAGCAATCATAAGATACAGGACTTAGTGATTTATGGTTTAGTTAAGATAGGTTTTAGGTTTTAGGTTTTAGGTGGTAGGTTTTAGATAGGTGATAGGTTTGAGGTTAAAAACTTATTACTTATTACTTATTACTTACTTCCGCTGTTTCACGGTCTTTTCAATCCAGGTGATAACTTTTGTCCCCAAATTAACATTATCTAGGCGATCTATTTCTCTAATGCCTGTGGGGCTAGTGACATTAACCTCAGTCAAATAACCACCAATAACATCAATTCCTACAAAATATAAGCCATCTTTGCGTAGCCTCGGTCCCAGCACTTTACAGATTTCTTGTTCCCGTTCGGTAATATCTACAGCGGCAACTCTTCCTCCTACTGCCATATTGCCACGAAACTCTTTGCCTGTGGGAATTCGATTGACAGCTCCAATAGGTTCTCCATCAAGCAGAATAATTCTTTTATCGCCATCTTTGGCTGCGGGCAAATATTCTTGCACCATCACGGGTTCTTGACCTTGTTTGGTGCTAATCTCGATGAGTGAATTAAAATTGCGATCGCCGGATTTTAAGAATAAAATTCCCTCTCCTGCTTTGCCACCTAAAGGTTTGAGCACAGCAGCTTCTTTCTCGGTGACAAATTTCTCAATTACGGCTTTACTTTGGCTGACAATAGTCTCGGGTATGACTGAAGTGAATTGCAAAGCATAGATTTTTTCGTTGGCATTTCTCAATCCTTGGGGAGAGTTAATGACTAAAGCTTGAGCAGGATCAACTAAATCTAAAATGTAAGTGGTATAGAGATAGGGAACATTTACTGGAGGGTCGGTACGCATCCAAATGCAATCCATCTCATCAAGACAAGTCAGAATCTCGTTCGATAGTTGATACCAATCTGCTTCGGCTTGCCATATACCATCAACTAATGATACTGGTTTAAGCTGCACTTGTTGCATCGTCGCCCAGGCTTTGCCATCAATAATCGTTAACTGATTGGCTTGGGTCACCCAAACTTGATGACCCATCGTTTGAGCTGATTCCATCAAGGCCACACTGGTATCATGTCCTGGATCAAGCTTGTTGATTGGATCGATAATAAATGCTAACTTCACTCTTTTTATCCCTTAAATACAGTCCCTCATTGTATATGAGGCTGTTGATAGTTCGGTAATGGAAAATTATTTTGCGAGCAAATTATCCAATATTCCTTGTCTGTCTAGATCATGCAAATCGTCACAACCGCCAATATGGAGATCATTGATAAAGATTTGTGGTAAGCTCCTGCTCCCATGAGATCTCTCTGCCATGGCGCTTCTGGCTACTTCATCCCCATCGATAACATAATCCTCGTAATCAACACCCTTTTTGTCGAGTAGGGCCTTGGCGCGGATACAAAAGGGGCAATAAGTCCAGGTGTAAATTTCTACTTTGCTTGTCATATTTCTTTGTTTATGGTGAAAAATCACCCAAAAAGTATTAAGTATTGTAACTCCTATTGTAAAGGCAACTAATTATTTTTTCATAGTGCTCGGCTAAAAGATGGCACTTCGCGGCGCGCGAAGCGGATCTCTTCGAGATCGCAGAAATGAACTTATTTAACTAAATCTTTCCCTATTATTTTTCTTCTTGATTTCAAAACTGCATATTTCCTTCTGGCTTAAACATAAGAGTTTACAGAACAAACAATTTGAAATTAATCGGTAAATCAAAATGTCAATTACACTTAGCGGCGGTTACTATAACGACTATTTACATGGTACTCATGGTCATGATTGGTTGGATGGGAGAGAAGGAAATGATACTCTATTCGGCTATGGAGGAAATGATGATCTATTCGGTTGGTCGGGAAATGATGATCTCTATGGAGACAGTGGTGATGACCTACTTTACGGGGAAAATGGACATGATTATCTAGTTGGGGGTTATGGCCATGATACACTCTCAGGTGGTTACGGAAGCGATACTTTGATTGGCTCTGATCCTGATTTCTTTGATTCTGGTTATGGTGAGTACGATGTCTTGAGCGGAGGCTATGGTGCCGATAAGTTCGTGTTAGGTGACAGTTACGAAGCCTATTATGAAGGTGCTGGCTATGCGACTATCACCGACTTCAATTGGAATGAAGGAGATAAAATCCAAGTCCATGGCAGTGCTCACGACTATACATTAACTCCCTGGGGAAATGGAATTGACATTAACTATCATGGTGATGTGATTGGTCACGTAGAAAATACAACCAATGTGATTATCTCTCAGGATTTTATCTTCGTTTAAAGCTTAAGCTTATTCCGATATGTGCATATCTCCAAATATCATTGACTCTCCAGACAAAATTATTTCGATTTAAGCTAGTTAACTGCTTGCATTTAGGGGTGACAGGTTATGAGATGATTATGTAGAGACATATTAAACAATGTAAAGTAAAGTTATGGCAAGTATTCAATTTTCTAGAGGGGTTATAGAAGACGCAGTCCCAGATATCAAAGTTACCCGCTCCCGTAATCTTGATGGGGGAAAAGCTATCTTTTACTTTGAAGCACCTAAAGCACTAGATCAAGATAGCACTGATGAGATTACAGGGATGTATCTAATCGATGACGAAGGGGAAATTGTGAGCCGAGATGTTAAAGGTAAATTTATTAATGGCAAGGCATCAGCCATTGAAGCTACCTTACTCATGAGATCTGCTGAAGAATGGGAACGTTTTATTCGCTTTATGGATAAATATGCGGCGGAAAATGGTTTAGGATTGCAAAAGTCGGAATAAACTCAAAGTTATCAAGAAGTTATTTAAGCCAAAATGTCTCCCCTAGCATTGGGCAATGGGGAACTTTTTGTTGGTCAAAAGCTTGTTAACATATTTTTCCCTCTGTGAATAACTTTAAAATTATGAATTCTCAGCCCCATCCTGATACAGAAGAAATAATTGTCAATTGTGCTGTGATTACAGTTAGTGATACCCGCAACCCAGACACAGACAAAAGCGGTCAGATAATTCAAAAATCACTCACTGAGCTTAACCATCAGATAGTTGCTTACGATATTGTCAAGGATGAACCAATAGCGATTAAGGTTAAAATCATCGATTTGGCTGCAAATCCCCGATTAGATGTCTTAATCTTTAATGGAGGCACAGGAATTGCCCCACGAGACACTACCTATGATGCCATTTCCAGCCTTTTAGAGAAAACTTTGCCAGGATTTGGGGAATTGTTTCGCTATCTGAGTTATCAGGATATTGGCTCACGGGCGATCGCGTCTAGAGCTACTGCGGGAGTTTATCGAAATAAGTTGATATTTTCTCTTCCTGGTTCTTCTAATGCAGTTAAACTGGCAATGTCGGAATTAATTTTGCCAGAGATTACTCATCTGGTACAACAGTTAAAAAGTTAGTTCATCTCAACGCGATCGCGATTGACAGCCAAGATATAATTCTTTTGTCTTTTAGCTCTTGGCTACCTCTTGGCTTTTCAAGATTTTCGCCTTAAGTAAATTGTTTTCTTCTGCCGTTTCTAAAGATTTCAACATCGACAATCCAAATAAAAGACGCAGTCCCAATTTCTCGAACCAAGGCATGCCTAAACCATAGTTCATTTTAAGCAAAAAATACTTTGCACCTACACCACAGAACCTGGATTTTCTAGAAACTCTAGCCAAGCCGATCTAGCTTGTAATGCATGCTCGGGTGTACAGACAGAATGGGGATAACCGCCATGAGGCCCTAGTCCTGGGATTGCGTCAAAAGTGAGGGAAGCGACCGTGGAGATCGCTAAATAATCGTAATGAATTTGTTGCTTTCGATCTGTGGTGATTATTTGTTGTTCTGGATCTAAAACTATCACTTTACCTGCTAGATACTGAATACCTCTTGGTTCGGTAAGAGTTTGTAGGTCAAGTTGAATCTCTGCTAAGGGTTTTAAATTAAGGGCAACTCGTATCAGTCCGGGGATAAAGGTAAATTGTGCTTTATCCGAAATTAATGTTACCTGATGTTCTTTTGGTAACAAATGTCGCAATTCGTAAGCAGTTGGTAAACCACCGAGTCCTCCTCCTATTACTACAACATGAGCCATTATTCATTCTATCTCTACAAAAATTATTGATTATATTGTCATATTACTAAAAAGTTATATAATAAATATAGATTTACTAAGAAATGTAAATTTAAAATTGCGCTTTTACGAAATATTAAACGCATATTTTGAAAAGGAGATAAACATCATGTTTAACAATTTAGGTGCTGTAGATCGCTTGATCCGTTTGGTTATAGCTAGTGTTTTATTCTATTTCGGTTTATTAGTCTATAGTAGTTCTACTTTAGGCGTCGGCTTAACTATTGTTGGCGTTGTCATGGCGATTAGCGCTTTGGCTGGCTCTTGCCTGCTCTATGGCTTATTTGGGATCAACACTCGGAAACAAAATCCCCAAGGTAATTAGAAAAAAGGAGTTTAACAATGGAAGAAAGTCTACCTCTAGAATCGCCTTCAATGTCACGAAGGCAATTACTTAACTTTATTACCGGAGCAGCGATCGCAACTACTGCCGGTGCTGCCTTATATCCTGCGGCTAAGTTTTTTGTGCCACCTCAAGAAGGAGGCGAGGACGGTTCGATTATTGCCAAAGATAAGTTTGGGAATATAATTCCTGCTAGTCAGATTCTTGACAAACCGCCGGGAACTCGTGCTTTGGTCGCGGGATTGGCTGGAGAACCAACCTATCTTACTGTCAATGAGGATGGCACATTACATCCTTGGGGAATTGTCGATAACTGTACTCATTTAGGTTGTACTTTTCCTTGGAATCCTAATGAAAATCAATTCCAATGTCCTTGTCATGGTTCTCGTTATGATTCTTCTGGGAACGTAGTCCGAGGGCCAGCACCTCTTCCTTTGCGACTAGCTCACGTAACAGTTGAAGAAGACTATATTCGGATTACTCCTTGGACAGAAACCGATCCTCGTACAGGAGACAAACCTTGGTGGGTTTAATCACAATTATCCGATAGCTAATAAGACAATGAGGGAATAGGAATAATTAATATTTAAGGGTATTTCCCGATATCTATTGCCTATTCCCTATTTACTGTTTAAAAATTAAATCCCGATAGAAATTTTAGTTGAAGAATGAAATTATGAATCTCTCAACGCTCCAAAAACGTCTATTCGCCTGGGGTATGGGCAAAGCTAATGCTGCTGATGATCAGGCAATTAAGCTAATCGATTATCCTGACTATGGGAGCTTAGGAGAACTCAAACAAGCGTTTTTAGGCAATTTAAACCATAAAGTTGTAGAAATTGGGCCTGGTGCAGGAGCAAATCTTGCTTATTATCCCAAAAAAATTGATTGGATTGGAGTAGAACCCAATCCCTATATGCATTCTTATCTAGAAAAAGAAGCCCAAAAGCACGGACTTTCTGCGATCGCCCTACATCAAGGAATGGCGGAAGATTTACCAATCGAAGATAAGAGTGTCGATACGGTTGTTAGTACTCATGTTCTATGTTCTGTTAAGGATCTTGATCGTAGCCTCCAAGAAATTAAACGCATCCTCAAACCAGAAGGAAATTTTATCTTCATCGAGCATGTTGCTGGAGAATGTGGCAGTTGGACACGAAGAATTCAAGATGGGATTGAGCCAGTTTGGAAAACTATCTTTGATAACTGTCACCCAAACCGCGAAACATGGCAAAGTTTGGCAAATTCTGATTGGGAAATAGTTAGTTATCAGCAGTTCCATCTTTCTTTTCCCATCGTTAGTCCCCATATTGCTGGAATCCTCAGCAAGAAACCTGTGCCATCACTCTGCGCAAAGTAGTAGTCAATCGAAAAAATTTACCTAATTATTATTTCAATGTATTAATGATGATGAAACTTCTAACAACCTTCGTACTAGGACTTTGGTTATATTTTAGTAGTTTTTTAAGCATCAGTCCTGCTGTTGCTGCTATCACTACGTCTCAAACCAAAGATCAAGTGGAGACAGTAGACAACAAAAATTCTCTAATAGAGCTAACCTATCGCCATCTTAATCGAAGTGATTGTCCAGACATAATTTCAGACTGTCCCCACTCAAGACTTGGAATGTCTGGGATAGATGAAATGCATGGGGCGATGAGAAATAGCGGATTTAAGAATAAACAAGTCTTAAGCAAGGTACAACAATTTCTGGTTTCAATTCCTGACAATTATTACACTGTCAAAAAGATTGACACACTCAAGACTCTTGCGAAAGAAAAGCAAGCATTATTAGTAGATGTTCGTGAACCAGAAGAATATGCTTCTGGACATATTAAAGGAGCAATTAATATTCCTTTGCGAGATCTAACTCAAAATCTCAACCAAATTCCGAAAAATCATCCTGTGATTCTTTACTGTTCGACGGGTTATCGAACTGCAATGGGCGTTATAGCTCTTCAAATGCTTGGATACAGTAATGTTAGAGGTTTTCCTCCTAGTTTTGAAGGTTGGAAAGCAGCAGGGGAACAAATAGAAGAATAATAGCCAGATAAAACAATTTATTAGAGTTTTATATTTTATGGGATTTCACTACTACTTAATCCAGCTCAACAAATTTCCAAATTTTGCAGCTTCTCGATCAAATCACCACGCCTGAAGGTAGCAGAAAGTTGTTGCAAAGAAATTTCCTGCTCTCCATATAACTCCCGAAGTGCCTGTTTAATATCATATACTGAAACCTTGAAAAATTCTTTCCCATTTTCCCCAATAATATGGTGAGCATCCTGAAACTTTTGGTGGTTAAGCTCCTTCAATTGAAGATTCATCGCCTTCAACAGCCTTCGCCCCATTTGCATCGCAATAAAACAAGAAGCATAGCGGACCAATTCAGGATCATTAGGTTCTGGTCTTTTTCTCCGATTTTCTGCAATCCTGTACAGTAAAACTGCAATTACAACTTGTGCACCATTAAGCTGTTCCGTAAAGATTAAATTGTATAATTTACCGAAATGTTCACGAGTAAAAAACTTCGCTTGATGGGGTTTTTGCCGCCAAATAGATAGCAATGCCTGAGCTGCCACTCCCGAGGTAATATCCGTCGTTTTAATACTAGTCTCAGAACGCTTACGGCGATAATTAAAACCCAATTGCTCCATATCCATTGCTAACCTTTGCTGAAGATCATCATTAGCCCGCAGATCTTTTAAATCAACTGGATTCTGGCTATTGGTAGCATAGGTAATTTTCCGTACCAATTCATCATTATCACTGGGTAATTGATAGAGTCTGAGCAAAACATAGGCTTGGATATTTTCATATACTAGACTTGAAACATTAGGCTCTTGGAGCGTTTTGAAAATTGTCATGCATGTCTGTCCTCCATTAATGATTTGCAGATTCTCGCACCTGACTTGATAATCACCATTTTGTAGTGCATTGTAGGAAAAACCATCACAAGTTAGGGTAATCCCATTATTGTAAAAATAAAAATTGTTCTTTTCCTCACTCATTAAAGTACTGCGGATACTTTCGTTAACACGATTTCCTTTTAACCCTAAGTAACGGCGAATATTGCGTTCTAATAACCGTTCTCCATGTCGCTCTATAAGAGCCCTGATTTCAGTTACGGCAACTCTTCCCACTAGTACGCGGCTAAAATTCATATCTTCAACTAGGGCTTTACCGCTTAATTGCAAAGTATCTTTGACTGGTTTGGATACCTGTAGAATTTTTACCAAGCGCTCATGATTGACATGTTCCCAGGTAACCTGATTCCCAAATCCAGTCCGATCAATTGCTTCCTGCGCTGCATTAGTCCAGAGCAAACCATTGTTACAGGTCAATGCTTGTACTTGTGGAATGTATCCATCACGAATTAAACTACGAGCTTCTTCTACTTTAGTCAGTAAACGTTGATTAAGATGCTCTAATTCTGCGGTGGGATCGAACAAATACTGAATCGCATTGATGAGAGCTGTGACCCCCTGTTCGGGAAAATTAGCATTGCCTTTGAGATTATTTTTATATTTCCCCTGAAATAAACTAACCGTAAATTCACCGTCATATTCCTCGGAAATATGCATCGCATCCACGCCAAAATCTCCACCTCCTTCGGTTAAACAATCAAAAGCACTTGAATCCTCTAAATCCAGGATGGTTTGAACACACAAATATACAAAAGCCAGAGACTTAAGCCTGCCTGCTTCTTTAATACCTAGTTCTTCAGCAGCCTGTTGTCGAATAGATTCAATGACTGATCCCAAACGTTGATCAATAATAGAGGCGAAAATATTCATAAATTTCAGCTGATCGATTGCTCTCCTTGTCCGCTTCTCTCATCTAGCATAACTATAAGCTTGCGGCCAAAAATAAATCAAATTCGGTCTATTTTGCAAGCTCACGAAGTGCCAGCCTGTGGCTGATCGTCGGAAGTATAGTATATGCGATCGCCTAAGCCCTACTTTTCACGATTAAGGAAAACCCCTTGACTTTCATATAACTATATGGTTATATATTTACATAAGGTTAAGATTGCCTTTAACAATGATTAACCTCGCAATATAAAATCATGACTATTTCAGTTCAACAAAGTCCCCAAGATAATGTTTGGGAAAGATTTTGCCAGTGGATTACTAGCACCAACAACCGTATGTATATTGGTTGGTTTGGCGTTTTAATGATTCCTGTCCTTTCCTCAGCAGCAATTTGCTTTGTCATTGCCTTCATCGCAGCACCGCCTGTAGATATTGACGGCATTCGTGAACCTGTTTCTGGCTCCTTACTCTATGGCAACAATATTATTTCGGCTGCGGTTGTACCTAGTTCCAATGCGATCGGATTACATTTTTACCCGATTTGGGAGGCTGCTAACTTAGATGAGTGGCTATACAATGGTGGCCCTTACCAACTGATTATTTTCCACTTCTTGATCGGCATTTTTTGCTATATGGGTCGTCAGTGGGAACTGTCTTACCGCTTAGGAATGCGTCCTTGGATTAGTATTGCTTACAGCGCACCTGTTGCGGCTGCCACTGCTGTCTTACTTATCTATTCTATTGGTCAAGGTTCATTTTCTGATGGGATGCCCTTGGGAATTAGTGGGACCTTCAACTTCATGCTTGTGCTCCAGGCGGAACATAATGTTCTGATGCATCCGTTACATATGTTGGGTGTCGCTGGAGTCTTTGGTGGAGCGTTATTCTCAGCGATGCACGGTTCTTTGGTCACATCTTCTTTGATTCGCGAAACCACTGAAAGAGAATCTCAAAACTACGGCTATAAATTCGGTCAAGAAGAAGAAACGTACAATATCGTCGCGGCACATGGCTATTTTGGTAGACTGATTTTCCAATATGCCTCATTTAACAATAGTCGTAGCTTACATTTTTTCTTAGTTGCTTGGCCTGTGATTGGTATTTGGTGTGCAGCTTTAGCCGTCTCCTCTTTTTCCTTCAACCTCAATGGATTTAACTTCAACCAGTCTATTTTAGATTCTCAAGGTCGGGTAATTCATACTTGGGCTGATGTGATTAATCGTGCCAATCTAGGCATTGAGGCGATGCACGAACGTAATGTTCACAATTTCCCTTTAGATTTGGCTTCTGGAGAATCTACTTCTGTTCTCTATAGCTAGAATTACATTTTCTCATCATCTCATCTTTTGTTAGTTTTTCCTTCAAAAACAGCTTGAGCAATCCAACGCTAATAAATTTGGATTGCTCTTTTATTGCTTTGCTCTTTTATTGCTTTTTAGTTATATAATTTATTAGTTGGCTAAGGATCAGCATAATGACTACCAAACAAAAAAAAGATCCCTACCTAAGTCTCATGGAGATACCACCTGGTTATCTTAATATCATGGGTTATGTCGATAGATCACAAGTAAATGGTCCAGGTTCTCGTGCTGTAGTTTGGGCACAAGGATGCATTCGAGAATGTCCTGGCTGCTTTAATCCCTTGTCTTGGTCTTTCGAAATTAATCAACTAATTTCAGTTGAGAAACTAGCTCAAAAAATTCTCAGCAATCCTCAGAATCAAGGGGTAACTTTTTCTGGAGGAGAACCCTTTTGGCAGGCTCCTGCACTTACAGAGTTGGCCAAAAAGGTTAAAGCTGCGGGTTTAAATGTAATGTCTTTTAGTGGTTTTACTTTGGAGCAATTACAAGCTCCCTACGCTCCGGCTAAAAGTCAAGAACTCTTAGCACAACTGGATATTCTCATCGATGGCCCCTTTGTAGAATCTTTAGCGATTAATACTCCTGATTCTCTTGTTTCTTCGAGAAATCAACATGTACATATCTTCAATCCTGATTTGCAAAACCAAATGACTTGGGCAAGTGACCAGACGGAAGTTCATATTCTCCAGGATGGGGGTCGTATTATTACCGGCTTTCGAGGGCGAATTTTGAGCGATTAGCTAACATATTTGACCGGATAGAACAGTGAAAATATTAGAAAGGTTTGTAGAAATCCGTTCTCCTTGGCTAACCTTAATTGGCGAAAAGCTGCAAGATCAACAGGGTAAAATTCTTGATTATTGGCGAGTAGAAAAAGCTGATTCAGTTGTTGTTGTGACAATTCAAGGTGATCGCTTGCTGCTACCGAAACCAATGTATCGGCCTGGGATCAATAGCACAACTACCGATTTTCCTGGTGGCAGGGTAGCCGAAGGGCTGCAACAGCCGATTCATGCCGTACCACAGATCCTTAATCGAGAGCTGGGAATTTCTCAATCAGAAATCGCCAAAATCACTTCATTAAGTCATAATGGCTGGGTGATTAACAGTTCTTTCTCTAATCAAAAGCTGTACGGATTTGTCGCTGAAATTAATCCCACACTTTCTATTAATCCTCATCAATTAGGTGTGACCTATTCTAAGACATCAAAAGGAATTAAGCTTTTACTTCAAGACTTAGCTTGTCTTCAGTGTCGTGCTGTTTTGCTTGAATGGTGGCAAGTTCATTCGAGAGCAGCCACATAAACTGCTATCTAAAGAGTTGGAAAAATCAGCTATCAATTTTTCTCAATTACAGGCCAACCAAACTTTTATTGAATGACCGCACAATGTCCCTCTCCCACATGACCCAAACCAATTACGGCTTTGGTTAGTTTTTTTTGGTCTTCTGGAGATAATTGTTCAGATAGGGTAGCATCATCTATAGTTAAGCGATCGCCAGATGCTAATTGAGCTAAAGGAGCAAAGCCTAAAGCATCTACATTAAGAGTATCATCCGCACTGGTTTCACCGTCGCCAAAAATATGGTCGAAATGAAAAGTTGTTTCGACTTCTCCTGTTTCTCCCGCTTGAACTATCCCTTTGCGCTCATCGCCTACATATTCACCGCAAAGATACTGGATGGGACGATTGAGGCTAATATCGAAGTTAACCACTCGATTGTCCTTGGTAGCTGTTCCCTGCATGACCATAGTTTTGCCTACTAGGGGAGAGTCTGCTTCGGCAGTATCGATTTGCCAAGCCACTGCATTATAAAAACCAGGAGTCACCTCTGCATTAGTCACCAAAATGGGTTCGGCATCTGCTTCCCCTTTCGCTAAATCTACTACCTGAGGTGTACCTACTAAAGCAATTTTTTCCCGATCATTTAAGCTATCAAGAGTATCTATTTCTGTAGGTTCAAAAGCACCAGTCATTTGATATGCGGTGACTCCGGCTAGATTTACATCCAGGCGATCAAAATTAATTGTCCAACCATCTTTAGTTACAAAACCCTGACGGACAAAATCCTCTCCATTGGCTACTAAGTTTAAAGTACCTTCACTTTGACTTTGATTATCAGAAGCATTAGAAGTGTCATTACTTTTCTCTACTGTTCCACTATTACTGCAACTTACTATTAATAAAGACAAAATAGCCAGAACATTAAATTTGACGGTGAGAGAGGAAAACGGTGAGTCACCATTTCTAATCGCTGTGTTGACTGAGTTTTGATTCATAGTATTTTTTTAATGATGTTGTTTTTCTATGTTGTGATCTGCCAAACAAATTAAATAGCGTTTAGGTTTTAATAAACAAAGAATTTAGCAAATCGATCGCCCCAGCTTAGTCTAATTTGGTGTCAATCCACTGTTTGGCTTGGCGAATTGCATCTTTCGTATTTATGGCACTAGGAACGGCAACAGCACAACCTCGGTCATGATTGACCCAGGCAGCATAAATAAAGTGTCCATCTAATCGATCGCGGTCTATTTCCACTTTGCAACCTCGATAAGCAAACGAAAGAATGATTTTGGGATAATGAGGATTTGTCATTATTTGTTTTTTAAACATTTTTAATGAACTAATCAAGCGGATATTTAACTATATCCGCCTGTTTTTAATTTCTATTTACGCAGCAGCTAGATTTTGGGCGACAAAATCCCAATTGACTAATTTGCCGAGAAAATCATCAATATAAGCAGGACGTTTATTTTGATAATCTAGATAATAAGCGTGTTCCCAAACATCCATAGTTAACAGGGGAACTTGGTTACTCGTTAGAGGGTTATCTGCATTCAAAGTTTTAGTAACTTTGAGAGTATCTCCATCCAGCACTAACCAAGCCCAACCACTACCAAATTGAGTTGCTCCTGCATTTTTGAAAGCTTCGGCAAACTTCTCGAAACTACCAAAGTCGGCATCAATTTTTTTAGCTAGTTCTCCCGTGGGAGTTCCACCACCATTGGGTTTCATACATTGCCAGTAAAAAGTATGATTCCAAGCCTGGGCAGCATTATTAAACAATCCTGTTTTACTTTCATCTTTGGCGATCGCTTTGATAACTTCTTCAATGGATTTGCTATCAAACTCCGTTCCTTGAACTGCGTTATTGTATTTACTGACATACGCAGCATGGTGCTTATCGTGATGAAATTCTAAGGTGCTTTTAGAAATTGTTGGTTCCAAGGCTGTGTAATCGTATGGTAGAGATGGTAATTGATAAGCCATTTGGTGTTTGTTCTCCTCTCTCTAAATAACTAAGTTTTTTCTAAACTAGTAACCTTAAGCAAGATATTACATGCATTAATTAATCACACATAATTTTAATTTAATTTCTAGTTATGTTATAGACTTTAAACATATTTTGAGAGTCTAAATATACGTCAAATCCATATAGCAGATTAATCTTAATTTTTAGTTAACCTACAGTTAATCTACATATATTATCCAGCATTAAAATATCCCCATTAAATATTAAAGTATTTTCATTTTTTCTGACCATAGTGAAATATCTATGAATAACATCATCAACAATTAATGTTAATAATTAAGCTTTATTTTGATTTGAAAACTGCCTTATGTGCAGTCTCCTACTAAGCCTACTTGCAAATTATGTTTGTCCTTATCTACATCATTTAAAAACAGTCAACCCGTGCACTTACTTGGTTATCCTATTTGAAACTACACTTCTAGCAATGGCTGTGTATTTAAAAAATTTCTGGCAGAAAAACCAATACTTTTGGAAATCAAAAAGTGTTTAGACATCTGTACCTCGCAGATTTGTTTGTGCATCTTTTTAACATCGGCGGGCATTCTGACTGAGAGAACCTTAATATTCCCATCACAGTTGCGGGACAGCGTTGGATTTTCGCCAAACTTTCCCCATTACTTCTAATGGCTATTTTCCATTAGAACCGAATAATGATTACGGTATCACATTATAATTTTCCTGACAATTATTATTAATTAAGCTTGATTTTTTTGTTTTAGAGATTTCATGGTTCAGTTAATAATCCAATATCTGTGAAATTTTGGTTTTAAATTGATTAACTGGTTTAGTGGCAGGAATAATAAGTCCAAATTGAGCAATGATTTCTGTGACTTTTTGAGCGATTGCAGCTTCAGAAATATGGAATAATCTGAAATTGAATAATGTTTCGGCAAAAAAACTTGTGAATAAATCTCCTGACACAGAACCAAGTACGATTCTAATGTCCATGACTCTTACTGCATTATCTGCTGCCTATATTGATTTTGCAACATTTGTTTCTGTTTCAGATGCTTGGAAGGCTATGTTGGCTTCTATCGTCTTCATTTTCGCCGGTACTTCTACTGCTCAGCTTTATTTTTCTCTGATTATTCCCAAAGTAAAAGCTCAAATAAATTCTCCTTTGGTTCGGGAGAGAAGCACCAAGCTATTTTTACTTTTAAGGTATTTTGGCTTCTATATTTTATGGAATACAAGATTTTTTAGTGCTCGATGCAGTATAACGGAGACGAGAATACTTGGCTATTTAAATGGGTTAATAGCATTTTTCATTCTCATGATTGTACAGCTTTTTTATATACTTGAGAAAAGTGTTTTTCTGATGGAATTTTTGCCCAGATCACAGTAAATATTTCTCACACACTCTGCAAAAGTTTTTTTAATAAATGCTTCAAGCCCTAATTTTACTAAAACAAGGAATATTATTATCGACTATGCTTGATGTTTATATTACTGTTTACTTTACTCAAAAATCAAAAAACTTACCATTTTTTTATTGGTAAGTGCTATAGATGTAGCAATACAAAGATTTAGTCAGTTTGAGTAGCACAGAAAATTAATTTTTTGCATAAGCACAATGGAGTGTGAAATAATTTAAAAGCAATTTATCTGCACGTCAATATTCACTCAAGTAAATAATCAAGAATTGTTTCTCGTTCGACAATAGTTACTTTAGGGAAAAGATTTATGTTTGCAAGAATTCCTGAACGGCAAATGCATATCTTACGTTGGATATCAACTCTAAGTTGGCTTTTGTTAATTGCATCACTATTTTACGATCCGATAACCCCTTGGCTCACTCAAGCCAATTTAAAGTGGAGTCCTTTTGCAATTGATAAGCTTACTCAATTAGATTGTGTCAAAGTTCAGGGGGAATGCTTGATAGAAGCTCCTTATACAATGGGTATATCAATATTTTGGGGTTTTGTTATTCCTTTATCAATTGTTATTTTGTTCATCGGAGGACATGAATTATGGCGTAGAATTTGTCCTCTTTCTTTTCTCTCACAAATTCCTCGTGCATTGGGATTACAAAGACAACGAAAGCGAGTAAATAATAAAACTGGAAAAATTCGTTACGAATTAGTCAAAGTAAGGCAAGAATCGTGGCTAGGTCGAAATCATTTATACTTGCAGTTGGGACTATTTTATTTGGGAATTACCAGTCGTCTTTTATTTCTTAATTCCGAAGGAATATTATTAGGAATTGTTTTAATTTGCATTATCTTTACAGCTATTTTGGTTGGTTATCTTTTCGGAGGGAAAGCTTGGTGTCAGTATTTTTGTCCTATGACCCCTGTGCAGAAAATTTACAGTGAACCTAGAGGATTACTAAATAGTAAAGCTCATGAAGGTGAACAACAACTGATTACTCAGTCTATGTGTCGCACTGTTAATTCAGAAGGAAGAGAGCAAAGTGCCTGCGTAGCTTGCAATACACCCTGTATTGATATTGATGCAGAGCGAACCTATTGGGATAATATTACACAACCAGAACAACAATGGATTTATTATGGTTATTTTGGCTTAGCAATTGGCTATTTTTTAGCTTATTATCTTTATGCAGGAAATTGGGAATACTATTTCTCTGGGATTTGGAGTCATGAAGACAATCAATTAGCAAGTATTTTAGATTCTGGCTTGTATGTCTTCGGTTCTTCAATTGCGATTCCTAAACTGTTTTTTATCCCTTTTATTATCGGTATCTGTGGCTGGACAGGTTATCAATTGGGCAAACAAATAGAAAAAGTTTACAAGGCTTTTCTACTGCGTCATCAAAAGTTGGTCAATAATGAAATCATTCGTCATCGGATGTTTACTGTATCTAGTTGTTTAATTTTTAACATCGTTTTTTTCTTTGCAGGACATCACTTCATAAGTTTCCTGCCTGGTTTTTGTGAACCTTTTCTTCCAATTTTAATTACGGTTTGTAGTGGGATTTGGCTATATCGAACTTGGAAAAGAGATGCCTATCTTTATAAGAGAGAAAGTTTAGCGAATCGACTTAAAAAACAATTGATTAAGTTAAAGCTTGATGTCTCACAATTTTTGAACAATCGTTCTATAGAAGATCTCAATGCAGATGAAATTTATGTTTTAGCCAAAGTTATTCCAGGATTTGACAAAGTAAAACGCTTAAAGGCTTATAAGGAAATAGTTAAAGAATCTATCGGTGAAGGATATGTCAATATTATCAATAGTCGTGAACTGTTCAAAGATGCTCGATTAGAGCTTAATATTACAAACCAAGAGCATGAGCTTGTTTTAACTGAAATTGAGGTGGAGAATCCTAGTTTAGTTGATCCTCAAAAACAGACCAATCATGAAAATTGGTTAAGACAAGAAAGTTACCATCAAGAGATATTAGAAGCCTTAATAAAATTTTCGAAAAATCATCCTCATCAACAAATAATTTTGGACTTATTTGACATATCAGCAGGACGCAAACCTTTTGACGAGTTTAACGATGTCTTACAAAAACTATCTTCGGAAGAAAGAGAAATCATTCAGGAGATTCGAGAATCTTATTCAATTACTCTAGAGGAAGAACAGGATATTCTTACTCATCTTGGTGCTGACCAACTATGGAAAACTATTGCTTGTAATTTGAGTATAATTCAAGGATTAGAAGCTATCACTGAAGGACAAGATTCTTTTTCTCTGGATAATCGTATTCCAACACTAAGTTCAGAGCAAAGATTTTTTTATGAGCAAGCATTTAAAAAGTTTGATAAGAATGGAGATCAACTTTTGACATTAGATGAGCTACAGGCTTTATTGAGATCAGTTGGAAGATTTAATTCTGCTGATAAAATGCAGGAATTAATCTCTTCAATAGATGAAAACACCCGTAGTGATGGTTTTACTTTTCAATTATTCATTAATTTAATTCATAAAGGTATATCAGATATTAAACAGAGTACAATCAAGCAGTATTTTGACTTTTTGGATATAGATGAATCTGGGAAAATTAGTGCTGAAGAATTGCGATTGTGTCTGCAAGACTTAGATTTAGGGTCGTCTGAACGTGAAATTGAACAAACTTTAGAGTCAGTTTTTGAAAATAATAGCCAACATTTATCTTATGAAGAATTCGCTCAAAATATTAGGAAGATTATATGGTAGTACTTTATGCTTACAAGCTATCCTTATTTAAGTTTTTAATATTTATTTAAGCCGCTTATAGTACTAGCAAATTAAGGAATACTAGATAACGAGTATTACTCTAATTTTTGTTTAAAATGTCATTAACCAAAGCTTCTTCTGTCCAAGTTTTTACTACTACTGCCAAGGGCAGTGCCAAAATTAACCCAAGAAAGCCTAGAAAAGTAGCAAAAAAGATCTGGGCAACCAGTGTAGCTGCGGGCAGTAAGTTCACTTGTTTTTTCATTACCAATGGGCTAAACCAATAGCTTTCGATGCTTTGTACAATTATGTATAAAAGTAACACTGCGATCGCTTTTCCCGGTGAATTGAGGAGAGCAACCGCTATAGGAAACCCTGCGCTGAGGACTGGTCCAATATTAGGAATGAAATTGAAAACGCCTGCGAGAATAGCATGGGCAAAGACAAAGGGTATTTTCAATATTAGTAATCCAAAACCACATAATAGGGCAACAAATAGAGAATTAATGGAAACTCCTTTGAGCCAAGCCAGCAGAACTGTTTCATTTTTGTTGATAATTTCTTTAGCACGTCCACGGTAAGATGAAGGCAATAACTGCAATAACAAATTTCTATAGGCTAAAGGCTCTGACAAAAACATTAGTACTAATACCAAAACCAGCAATAATTGCAATATGATGCCAGTAGTATTGGAAAAAAAGGTAAAAAAGTTGCTGAATATTTGCGGAGCCAGTGAGCTTATTTGTTGATAAATTTCAGTTAAGTCCGGAAGTGTTTCTAAATCAAAATCAGGAAACCAAGAAGGTGGGTTTTCTATAAATCTGTTCACCCAAAGTATCAGTTGTTCAAGGCCGATGGGGATTAATTTAATTAGGTCCTGAAGCTGGTTGACGAAGGGCGGAATGATAAAGATCACAAAAAGCGTAGAGACCAGAAGCACGATGACTAAAGTGACCAGTATACTTTTTCTCCGACTTAAATGGAATCTCCTGACTAGCAATCGTACTAAGCTATTAAGAGCTATGGCTATAACAACTGAAGTAAAAATTAGCAGTAAAATCTGACGAAACTGCCAGAGAATGCTGAGAGAAATAATCAGACTTATTAACCCAAGCCAATCATGCAACTTCACAAGCTGGTCTCCTCATTATTTATTATTTGCTAAGATTCTTAGTGATTATTTCATAACTTATTGAGAGTAGAGAAGTCAAAAGCAAGCTTTTTTTTATATAGATACTTTAAATCAATAGCTTATAATTGTGTATTATTGCAACATTAACAGAAGTGCGAATGATTCCGTACTACGAGAAAAACCTGTTAAATGACCTTAGAGAAAGGTTTTCGGAGATCAGAGTCTAAAATAAAGGCTGTCTTTTTATGATAAGCATTTCGAGATATATATCCCATTAGACGAAACCATTAACACATAAAGCAGTTGAAAAGAAAGAGTAGTTATTTTGTGAATACTTTTCTGGACACATTAAGAAGTTTATATTGTGATATGTTGTATTCACAAACTATGACTGTAAATATATTGAAACACTTATATGAAGACTATAATTCAGTTTAGTCTTATTTCATCTATTGTGGGAACTCTTGCCGCACTGGGAAGTTTTGTGCCAGCCCAAGCAGCACAAACGATTAACTTTATCACCTCTAGTCCCCTTAAATTTTCCCTGAGTATCAGCTCCTTAGAAACCTTCGCTGCTGATGGAACAATAGACCGGAGCTTAGCCGACTATATGAGGTTTGCTGGGGCAAATGAGGAGGAAAAAGAACGATTTCGAGAAATCTTGCTAAGAAGAGCTGAAATTAATCCTATAGTGTTGTCTCGCTTGTTAAGAACCGAGATGGGCGAGGATATGCTTAGCCGCTGGGGTCAGCATATTGCTATTCAAGGGGGGAGGAATGGTAAATATGCTTTACGTGGAGCATTAATTAAATCTGCCTTTGATGATAATGGATTGAGCCTAATCAATGTCCTTCGCTATCTTCCAACAAATATTGAAATTGATCTGCGACGAGCTTTGTCTTTAGCTAATAAAGTAGATTTAATCATTACAGCTACCAACTTCTTTCACGATGAAATATTTCAATTGGCTCAACAAGAGGTAGTTAATGCTTCCCCTATAGATTTCACCAAGCTTCCTGATTTGCGTCTACCAGGAGAATTAGCAGTGGTAAAGAAGCGATGGGAACTAAAAGATTCCAGTCGAGATCGCAGCTTTGAGGTCGACCTTTATCAACCAAAAAAATGGCCTGCGGACCAAGCCCCCGTGGTCATAATTTCTCACGGTTTAAGCTCTTCTCCGCAACATTTTGCCGACTATGCAGAACATCTGGCATCCTATGGTTATTTAGTGGCAGTTCCTCAGCATCCTGGCAGTGACAGCCAACAGCTTCAAGCTCTCAAAGTTGGTCTTTCTCGTCAGATATTTTTCACTAACGAATTCGTTGACCGTCCTCAGGATATTAGTTACGTTATTGATGAATTAGAAAGACGAAATAAAGCAGATTTTGCAGGGAAGCTTCGCCTAAATCGAGTGGCAGTAATTGGCCATTCCTTTGGCGGTTATACGGCTTTGGCGATCTCTGGAGCAACTATTGACTTTGACTATCTAAAACAAGAATGTGAGGGCTACTTAAATTTATCGTTACTCTTACAATGTCGAGCATTGACCTTAGAGCTAAAGACAGACAACCTAAAAGATAAAAGGATTAAAGCGATCGGTATCACTAATCCCGTAAAAAGCGCTATCTTTGGCCCTAGTGGATTAGCATCAGTTTCTCTACCAGTATTTGTTCAAGCTGGAGTTTATGACCCACTTACACCTTTTGTTTTAGAGCAAGTGCGACCTTTTCCTTGGCTAAATACTCCCAATAAATATCTGAGTGTACGAGAAGGAGATATCCATGTGAATATCTCTCAAATGGATGCTGGAATTGTAAGTTTAATTGATTCTTTTGCCTATTTGTCTCTTCCTGAGCCAGCATTGCTCACGAGCTATAATCAGGCATTTTTACTGGCTTTTTTAGAGGTACATCTACTGGGCAATGAAAATTTTAGACCCTATATGCAATCGGCATATGCTGAGTATCTTAGCCAAGGAGAAGAATTTAAAAATTTTTTGATTACTAATGCTTCAGTCAAAGGTTTAGAGGAAGCGATTACTCGTTTTCTGGACCAACATCCTAGTTTAGATTTCTGAGAATTGATAACAACACAAATGTAGCAAATAGTTAATTTTTTTTACGACTTAATTGCTAACCATACCATCTGCCTAGAAGATTGCTTTAGGACACAAAACTAACTATGATCCAAATTATGACAACGCTTACTGTTTGGAAATTTGATACTGCCGAGGGAGCTCAAGAAACTTTGGCTAAATTAGCTCCACTACAAAAGGAGTATATCATCGACATTAAAGATGCAGCTACCGTTTCTTGGCCTGAGGGGAAAAAGAAGCCCAAGACCAAACAAGCTGTTAACCTGGCTAGTTTAGGAGCATTAGATGGCGCATTCTGGGGATTACTCTTCGGATTGATCTTTTTTTGTCCCATCTTTGGCATAGCTTTTGGAGCATCAATGGGGGCTTTAGGAGGTTCTATGCGTGATTATGGAATCAATGACGACATTGGTGACAACTTAAGCTGAAAGAGTAGTTGTCAAGGGGATTTGGCAATTTGATGAGAAGAAAAAATCCTCAGAATTTTTTTGTCGCTCAGGGAACGGGGCAATGATCAGTCGGACACGCGGTTTTCGCATTGATTTAACAATTCCTAAATCGCGATTTTCTGGGGCGGTAAAATACTTAATTGGGTCATTAGT